>JAHWJQ010000085.1 GCA_019348305.1 Actinomycetota bacterium | reverse complement strand
TCGATCCCGGTGGGCTCCATCCCCGTCGGGTCGATCCCCGTGGGTTCGATCCCCGTCGGTTCGATCCCGGTCGGGTCCATCGACCTCGCCACCTCGCCGGTGGGTTCCATCCCCGTCGGCTCCATCCCGAATCCCGCCGATGTGGTGACCTGCGACGTCAGCCAGAGCACCTGCACCGGCCAGACGCTCGCTCAGGCCAAGGATGCCGGCGTGTTGCGGCCCGAGGCCACGCTCGCCCACCTCGGCTCGACCGTCGACCACATCACCCTGGCCCAGATCAGCGCCGACCCCCTCAACGCCGCCGGCATCACGCTCGCCTCCCTCACCGGAGCTCTCGACGGCATCCTCCTGCGCCACATCGGCGATGCTGCCCTCGACGCCGCCGGCATCACCTTGGCCTCACTCACCGGCGCCTTCGGCTCGATCACGCTGTACCAGATCATCCTCGACCTGCTGGTGAAGTCGGACTTCCCGTGGGAGGCGCTGCCCATCGACGGCATGCAGGACTTCGCCGGCGTGCCCGACAACGAGCTCACCTACACGGCCGCCGCCACCGTCAAGTGCGCGGCAGGCGACGACGGCGTGGTTGCCGTCCGTCTGCCCGACGGCTTCCGGTACGTGCAGGGATCGTCGAAGGTCGCGCTGGCCGGCGTCACCACCGAAGGCGTCCTCGACCCGATGGTGGAGCCCGACGGCGCCCTCAAGTGGCGGGTGGGTTGCAACGGAGATCCGCTGCCCGTCGAGGTCACGTTCCAGGCCCGACCTGGCTTCAGGGTGGGCACCTTCACCGCCGACCTCCGCGTCAGCGCCGGGCCCCGGCTCGACACGCTGGAGGCGCAGGCTCCGGTGCTCGTGACCGAGCACGGCGAGCCCGACAGCGCCAGTGCGCCGAGAGCGGTGGCGGCCGACACCCTCGTGGTGGGGCACCTCGCCGGCGGGACCGACGTCGACATCTACCGCTTCCCGGCGCCGGCCCCGGGCAGCCGGGTGAAGGTGTTCCTCAGCCACATCGCCGAGGGCGCCGACTTCGACCTGGCCGTCGGCACCACCGGGGCAGATCTGCTCCAATCCTCGCCGGTGGGCTCGATCCCCGTCGGGTCGATACCCATGGAGGACGACGGGGCCACCGTGAGCCCCTCCGATGCCAACGCGGCCGAGACGCTCCAGGACGTCCCCCTCGACCTCATCCCTGTCGACAGCCTCTCGGCCAACCGGGAGAACGCCGACGAGATCGCCCAGGTGCTCACCGACGGCCAGACGGAAGACGTCCTCATCCAGGTCAGTGGCTACAACGGCTCGTCCAGCCCCGACGCCTACGTGCTGCGCGTCAAGGTGACCGGCCCACCGCAGCTTCCTCCCTGCCGGGCCCGTAGCGACATCAACCCCGCCGACGATGCGCCGCAGGTACTTCCGGCGGCCGGCACCGACACCCAGACCATCTTCCTCGTGCCCAGAGGGCGCCTGGCCGATCTCCACGGCGAGGCGGCCACGGCCACGATGATGAGCGACCTCGCCACCCTCGCCGAGCGGTCGGAGGTGCGCGGCCAGGTGGTGCCGATCGACGCCGACGCCGACGTGCGCCAGGCGTACGCGGGCTGGGACGCGCAGCCCTGCTCGATCGACGCCGCCAACGCGCTGGTGGGTGAGATCAAGGACGTGGTCGACCAGTACCGCAACGCAGCAGGAGCGAACCTCCGCTACATCGTGATGGTCGGCAGCGACGAGGCGGTGCCCTTCGCCCGGGTGCCCGACCTGGTCACGCTGTCGAACGAGCAGGACGCCACCGCCGACCTCGGCTTCACCCTGGTCGAGGGCTACGCCAACGCGCTGTACGCCGCCGCCGCCCACGGCTACATCCTCACCGACGACGCCTACGCGGCCTTCTCTGCCGTCCCCTGGCTGGGCCGGAGCCTGGCCCTGCCCCAGGTGTCGGTGGCGCGGCTGGTGGAGACGCCGGAGGACGTGTCGGCCCAGATCACCCAGTACGCCCTTGCCGGCGGCTTGGTCGACCCGACCACCTCACAGGCGAACGTGGCGCCGCCCACCGCCCTGACCACCGGCTACGACTTCCTGACCGACGGCGCCCAGCAGGTCACAGCGGCCCTGGGCCGCGTCCTGGGCGGCGACGCCAGCCGCAACGTGGCGCTGATCGACGACACGTGGCGCAAGGACAACCTGACCGCCGTGTACACCGGCGCCGACCCCGTCCCACTGGTCGCTTCGGTGAACGCCCACTACAACCACTGGCAGCTGCAGCCGGCGGGGCCGGCGCCCGGGGGCAACTTCACCCAGACCGACCTGTTCGCCACCAACGAGGTACCGGCCAACACCCTGCCGGGCCGGGTCCTGTTCACGATGGGGTGCCACGGTGGCCTCAACGTCGCCGATCGCCTGGCGCCCACCGGGTCGCCCCAGGCCAGGGACTGGGCCCAGGAGAACGCGCGGCAGCTGGCCGCCGTGTACCTGGCCAACACCGGCTACGGCTATGGCGACACCCTGTCCAGCGCGCTGTCCGAGCGGCTCATGGCCTTGTTCGCCGAAGAGCTGGTCGACAGTGCGACGACCGTCGGTGAGAAGTACGTGAAGGCCAAGCACGCCTACTTCGAGACCATGGGCACCTTCGGAGTCTTCGACGAGAAGGCCCTGATCGAGGCCACCATGTACGGCCTGCCGTTCTGGCGGGTCGCCTCGGCCACGAGCCCCCAGGCGGACGAGCCGGCGCCGGCGGTGGCGGTCGACAACGCCACCGGCCTCACGACCGCCAGCATCTCCATCCAGCCGCTCGCCGGGACCAGCCCCGAAGTGGTCCCCCAGTCCGACCCGGATCGGGGGCAGTGGTGGTCTGGCCGCGACGGCCGGGTCTCCTACGCGCCGTACCGGCCGCTGCAGCCGCTGGTGACGCGCAACGTCACCGTCCCCGGCCAGACCGCCCGGGGCGTCTTCGTCCAGCGGCTCGCCACCACCGACGTCGCCGTTGGCGACTTCGCCCGAGCCCGGCCCACCATCGACCTGGGCGAGAACGAGCCCGAACCGGTCGTCGAGGGCGACATCTACCCGGCCAACATGGTGCGGCTGGCGACCTCTCGGCCCTTCGGCCAGAACTCCCAGTCGTTGCTCCTGGTCGCCGGCCAGTCCCGCAGCGAAGAAGGTCACGGGGGCATTGAGCGGCTGGTCGCCGACTTCGGGGCCGACGTCGCATACTCCGCCAGCACCGACACCGTTGCTCCCCGCATTGCCGAGGTGGGTGCCGTCTTCCATCCCGACACCGGCATCGCCGACTTCTTCGTCGAGGCCGCGGCCGACTCCGGAGGGGAGCCACTGATGCGGGTCGCCGTCCTCTACAAGGACGACGGCTCGGACGGGACGTGGCAGCTGCTGTCGCTGAACCCCCCGGTGGGCGACTCCACCCGCTGGATAGCCAGCCGCGCCGTGGCAGGTGCCGACCTGGAGATCTTCGGGCAGGCCCAGGACCGGGCCGGCAACGTGGGGTACAGCACCAACAAGGGCCGCTTCTTCACGTCGATCCTCGCCGACGCGACCCCTCCCGAGATCACCATCCAGTCGCCGGCGCCCGCTTCGGCGTTCGGCCTGGGTGACTTCTCGCCCGCTCTCTACAGCTGCAACGACCCCGTCGGCATCGCCTCGTGCCGCGGCCCGGTGGCCAACGGCGCCGGCATCGACACATCCACCCCCGGACAGCACGAGTTCGTGGTCAAGGCGGTGGACGGGGCCGGCAACCGCGCCCAAGCCAGTGCGTTCTACGAGGTCGAGGGCTCCTACACCTTCGGGGGCTTCCGGTCCCCGCTCGAGCCGGAGCCGAAGCTCAACTCGGTCAAGGCGGGCAGCACCGTTCCGGTGAAGTGGCAGCTGTACGACCCCAAGGCCCGCTACGTCCGGTCGCTCACGGCGGTGGAAGCCATCGAAGTGTCGTCTGCCGACTGCACCACCGGGACGGAGATCTCTCTCGTAGACGTCCTGAGTGAGCCTGAGGAGGCCGGGTTGCAGTACGACCTCACCGGAGAGCAGTACGTGTACCACTACAAGGTGTCCAAGACGGCGGTTGGCTGCGGTCGGCTCGTGGTCAAGTTCGCCGACGGCGCTTCGCGGGGCGTCCTGTTCAGCTACCGCTGAGCACCATCGATCCGGTGGCGAGGCCGAGGCCGGCGCAAGCGGCCTCGGCCTGGCGGGCCAGGGCGGCAGCGCCGGCGTCGCCGGCCTCGGCCGCCACCCGGGCCAGGCCGGTGAGCGCCATGGCCCGCTCGTAGGACGGCTCCGGCCCGACGCTGACCAGACTGGCCTCCAGCGCGGCGCGGGCCCCTGCCAGATCGCCCCGTTCGAGCAGGGCCAGCCCGCGCATGCGCTCGAGGTGGGCCCGGACCGCGGGGATCGGCTGGAGCCGGGCCAGTGCGCCGGCAATGCGGGCAAGCGCCTCTGCGGGCCGCCCGCTCATCACGTCACACTCGGCCAGCAGCGCCTCCGTCTCGGCCGCGAGGCCCTCAGACCGGATGGCGTGGAAGTCCGCTGCCGCCCGTTCCAGCAGCTGGCGACCCTCCTCCCATTGGCCTCGCCGCACTGCCAGCCGCCCCAGGTTCTTGGCGGCCACCGTCGCCATCAGGGCGTACCCGCAGCTCAGGGCGCCGGCTCTGGCGTCGGCGAAGCGGGCCTCGGCGTCGTCGAACTGGCCGCGGTCGGAGAGGATCTCACCGATGTTGTTGTCGAGGGTGGCGGTCCCGGCGACGTCCCCCACCCTGCACATGGCGTCGCGACTGCGGTGCCAATAGCCCAGGGCCGCCGTCCAGTCGCCTTCGTAGTAGGCGTCGATGCCCAGGTTGTTGAGAGCCTTGGCCAGCCCCATCAGGTCGCCCAGCCGCTCGTAGATCTCGACGGCGCGGGTGCGGAAGCGGCGGCGCTCGGGGTTGGCAGTGGAGGTGTGCACGAGGTGCAGCAGGTAGGTGGCATGCGCCACCGCCCGCTCGTCCCCCAGCTCCTCGGCTGCCACCAGCGCCCCCTGGCACCAGCGGGCGCTTTCGGCGTAGCTCCCCTGGCGGAACCGCACGCCGGCATAGGCGAGCTCGAGGCGGACCCGACAGGCGTCGTCGTCGGTGGCCTTCATTCCCCGCCGGTACCACCGCAGCGCGTCGACGTAGCGGCAGGTCCGCTCGCGCAGCTCCCCCTCCTTGCGCATCAGCTCGGCCCGATGCGCCGGGGCCAGGCGACGGGCATGACGGTATGCCGCCGCCGCCTCGTCGTAGCGACCCGTGACCTCACAGGAGTCGCCCAGGGCCTCCCAGGCCCGGGCCAGCTGGGCCGGCTCCACGGCGGCACCGCCCAGGGCGGCGTCGATGGCCAGCCGGTACAGCCCCGCCGCTTCGGCGTGCGCCTGCTTGGCCGCGGCCTCGTCGGCGGCCACCAAGCCATGCCGCCATGCCGGATCGGCCATCCCGGCGCGGCTGAAGTGAATGGCCAGCAGGCCCGCCGGTGCCCGCCGTTGCTCGTAGATGAGGGCGGCCCGACGGTGGGTCATCTGTCTGTCGCGGTAGCTCAGGCTCCCGTAGGCCACCTCTCGTACCAGCGCATGACGGAAGGACCAGTTGCCACTCTCCTCACGCTGCAGGAGCTGGTCGACGGGTGCACGCGTGGCGGTGATCCCGCTGTCCTCCAGCACCGCCTCCAGCACCGAGGCGTCGAAGCTGACGCCCAGCACCGACGCTTGGCGGACCAAGGTCCGGGCTTCGTCCTCCAGCCGGTCGATCCGGGACATCAACAGCTTCTCGACCGAGTCCGGCGGCGCCTCGGCCGAAGCGGAGGTCGCCTCCAGGAGCTCCTCGAGGAAGAACGGGTTGCCGGCCGCCTTGTCGACCAGGAGCTCGACGGTCGCTGCCGGCATCCCCCGCCGGCGGGCGAGGTGCCTGACCAGCTCTGTCATCTCCCCGGCCTGAAGTGGCTCGAGCTGCAGGCGGCTCTCGGCCGGCGCCTGGTAGCCACCCAAGGTCTCGGCCCGGCGGGTCGTGAGGAGCAGCCACGGGCTCGTGCGCGGACGCTGGCGGAGGTCGGCCAGAGCCGCCGCGGACGCCTCGTCCATCCAATGCGCATCCTCGATCACCACCACGGTGGCCGCGTCTATGACGGCATCGATGGCGGCGCCGAGAACGGAATGGGCCCGCGCCGCCCGGAAGGCCGGATCGAGCTCGTCGACCTCGGCCGTGGTAGGCCACGCCTCGTCGAGGACGGGCGCCAGGAGCGGCAACCAGACCGCCATCTCCGGCGCCTGCGCCGAGAGCCGTTCCGCGATGGTCGCCATGCCGGGGCGCCCCGCCAGACGGCCCAGCAGCTCCCGCAGGGGGAAGTAGGCGGAAGTGGCTGCGTAGGGCCCGCAGTTGACCCGCACCCACGTGGCGCCGGGGACCGCGGACTCGACCTCGCGCAAAAGCCGCGTCTTGCCGGCGCCGGGGTCCCCCACCAACTGCAACTCGCCAGTGGGGCCGGAGCCGAGACCGGCGATCCGCTCCTCCAGCAGTCGCCGCTCTGCCGCCCGGCCCACGAAGGGGCTTGCCTGGTCGCTGTCGGTGCCGCCCCGGGTCCCCACCGGCGCTCCGACCACGAAGGCCCTGAGCGGCGCGGCCTTGCCCTTGGCCGCGAACGGCGCCACCTCCTGCAACTCGAACAGGGTGGCGGCCCCCTCGACGGCACTGGCGGCCGCCAGCACCTGGCCGGGCTCGGCGTGGGCCATGATGCGCGCCGCCGTGTTGGTGGTGTCCCCGAGCACGGTGTAGGTCCGGCGGTAGGGCGGGCCCACGTCGCCGGCGAAGGCGTGGCCCTGGTTGACCCCGGCCCGTACCGGCATCTCCCGTGCCCCTGCCATGACCTCGGTCATCGCCAGCAGCACGTTGTCCTCGTCGGCCATGGACGCCACCGGGGCTCCCGCGCAGGCGAAGATCTTGGTGCCGTGTTGGTACACGTCCGTGCCCAGGAAGGTCACTCCGTGGTCTTCGAGGGTGTGTTGGGCCCCAGCCATCGTCGAGGCCAGCCTTTCGGAGACCTCGCCCTGGCGACCCTCGCGCAGGAGGCGGTCGGGGCTCATGAGGTGGGCGAAGGCCACCGTGACGAGCCGGTGCTCGGCCAGCCCCGCCCGGCTCAGGAGATGGTGGCGGATGGCGGCCGGGAGCATCGACGCCGCGTCGACGGCCACATCGGGGAGGGGCGCCACATCCTCCGCACGCGGCGCCGGCCGCCGAGCCAGGAGGTACCCGCCCTCCTTCACGGGGCCGACACAGTGCTGGTCGAGGGCGGCGCACGTCTGGGGGCTCAAGAGGATCTCGCCGGCGTCGGCCGCGCTCTCCAGGGCCAGCGTGGTGGTGGCCGCGGGGCCCATCACCACCAGCTCCTGGTGGAGCCCGTGAACCAGGAAGAGGTCGACATCGCCGGAGTGGACCCCGGTCGACATGCTCAGCCGGACGGTGCCCGCCGGCGTGGAGACCCGCCCCACCCGCCGCAGGGTGGACCGCATCTCGGCGGCGGCGACGACCGCCCGGCGGGCGTGGCCCGGCCCCTGGAAGAGAAGGAGCAGTGCGTCGCCGCCGAACTTCAACATGTCGCCACCGCGGCGCCGTGCGTCGTCGAGCAGCGCGGTGAAGACCGAGGTCAGGACGTCGCTCATGATCTCCGCGCCGATCCTTCCGAGCCGGCTCAGCCGCTCGCTCAGGGCGGTGAAGCCGGAGAGGTCGCAGAACACCAAGCTGGCCGGGACGAGGCGGTAGACCTCGTCGTCCCCCTCCTGTCGCCAACTGGCCTGCGTCCACGGGATGTAAGGAGTCAGCTCGCCCGGCAATGTCCCTCGCCCTTCCGCCGGCTAGAGCGTACGCCGGCGTTTGCTACCGATCGACCGACCCGCCGCTGCGGAGGGCCGAGCGGCGCCGCGCCCGCAGCAACTCGACGGCGACGGGCACCGCCGACGCCACGACGATGACGGCGATGGCCGGCAACAGGTACTTGTCGATGTCGGGGATCGTCTCGCCCAGGATGTAGCCGAGCAGGGTCACCCCCACCGCCCACAGGAGCCCTCCCACGACGTTGAGGAAAACGTCGAGCTGTCCGAATGCGATTCCCGCGCGTTTTTCGAGCACGGCGAGCAGGAGGGGGTGGCGCCTCATGCGGGCGCAGGGTACCGGTACGGTCCGCCGCCGGATGCTCCTCCTCCTGGCGCTCGCGGTGCTCCTGCTCGCCGCCGCGCCGGCCGCCGCGCAGGTGATCCGCTACCCCGCCCGCCAACCGGCCGGCGCCTGGGCCACGCTCTCGGCCGGCGTGCTGCAGTTCGGCGACGTGATCGACGACGGGCGAACCAACAGCGCGTGGGATTTCCAGACCGCCGCGCAGCTCCGCGCCTCCCTGGAGCGCGACCGCGGCAACGGCACGAGCTACGGCGTCGCGGCCACCTACGCGCGCCCCACGCTGCAGTGGACCGGGCCGATCGACGGCGCGGCCAGCGACCGGCGG
>JAHWJQ010000084.1 GCA_019348305.1 Actinomycetota bacterium | reverse complement strand
GTGAAGCGGAGGTCCTTTTCCAAGACGTCGATCCTCACGACGTTGCCGTCCCTTATGGCAGACAGGCAGGGACCGTTGCCGGTCTGGTACTGCACGAGGTCGATCTCCACGGCCACCCGCTCCGACACGGCGACGCTTGTCGGCTCACCATTGACCACGAGCGCGATGCCTCGCCGAGGCGGCGGCGGCCCACGGAGTTCGCAGCACGCTTTCCCTTCCGCTGGTCGTGAACCACGAGGGCATCGGGGCGCTCAACCTGTACTCCCGCACCGAGTCCGGCTTCACCGACGCTGACGTGGAGGTGGGCGAGGCCTTCGCGACACAGGCGGCCATCGTGTTGGCCAACGCCCAGGCCTACTGGGACGCCTACCAGCTGGGGGTCGACCTGCGGACGGCGATGCAGTCCCGCGCGGTGATCGAGCAGGCCAAGGGCATCTTGATGGCGACCCAGCGCTGCACGGCCGACGAGGCGTTCCAGATCCTCGTGCGGGCCTCCCAACGGGAGAACCGCAAGCTGCGGGAGATGGCCGAGGAGCTGGTCAGGAACAACGAGCGGCGGGTCGGAGAAGGGGTGGGACCGAGGGGGTCCTGACCCCGGCTGCGCTAGAGCCCGAGCAGTCGTTGCTTCTGGAGGGTGAACTCCTCGTCGGTGAGGATCCCCTGGTCGCGCAGCTCGGCCAGCTTCCGGAGCTGGTCGGCGACGTCGACCCCTTGCCCGGGCTGAGAGGCGGGCGCCGGCGGCTGGCCCATCCCGAAGCCAGTACCGCTGTGTTGGAGGTACTGGGTCTGGGTGACCATCTGCTTTTTGGCTCGGGCCTCGCTCACCTGGCGGTTGAGCAGGTCGCGCACCCCGTTCGGGTCCTCGATGTTGTCGAGCAGCAACTCCGACTTGCCATGGAACTCCGGGTGCTCGAGGTGCACGACGACGTCGCCGATGTCCTTGCCCCGCTGCATCACGTTCTGGCGCACGTCGATGTCGCGCACCGCCCACAGGGGCACCTGCTCCGACATGCTGGACATGAGCCCGGCATCGATGAAGATCTTGTCCTTGGTGATGCGGTAGCGGGTGCTCGACATGCCGATGGCGGAGGTACCGGCCGACTTCTTCTCGCCCACCCAGAGGGTGTCCGGGTCGTTGGCGGCGGCGGCCGCCCGCTGCGCCTGTTGCTTGGCCAACTCCGCCTTGCCCTTCTCGGCCAGCTCCTTGCCCTGTTGGGCCGCCTGCTTCAGTCGGTCCTTCCAGCCGCCTCCCGAGGGGTTGGCTGCGGGAGGCGCCGGCGTGGGCGCCGGCGGAGGAGGCGGGACCGCCCCCTCCTCGGAAGGAACGGGCTCGTCGTGGCCCTGCACGCCGGCGTCTGCCACGTGCGCTGTCCACGCTCCGCCATCCCAGTAGCGCACCTCGTGGCGCCCGAACGGGTCCGGCTGCCAGCCCGCTGCCTCAGTCATCCCACGCCTCCTGGTCTTTCCGCCTGTACCTTCACAGTGTGACGGATCACGAACACCCAGTCACGACCAGCAAGCCTGCGAGGCCCCGCGCCCTGGTGTGCGACGACGACCCCATGGTCCGCCGGGTGGTGAGCGGGTTGCTCACCGGCCTGGGCTACGACGTCGTCGCCGAGGTCGATCTGGCCACCGACGCCCTCCGGGTGGTGGAGCTGACCAAGCCCGACCTGGTGGTGCTCGACGTGGCGCTCATGGGGCTGTCGGGCATCGAGGCGATCCCTTCCATCCGCTCCAGCTCCCCCCATAGCCGGGTCGTGGTGTTCTCGGCCTTCGACACCGTCCGGGACGACGCCCTGGCCGCCGGCGCGGTCGCGGTGGTGGACAAGACCGACGCCGAGGGGCTGGAGGAGACGCTGCGGCGGCTTGCCAGGGCGTAGCCGACGTGGAACGGTCGGGGGTGTGGACGTCGAAGCCTCGGCCCTGGTCAAAGCGCCGGTACCGGTCGTGTTGGGTGTGCTCCAGGACCTGTCGACCTACCCCAGTTGGCTGAGCATCGTCGCCTCGGCCGTTGCTCTACCGCCCCGCCCCGTGGACGAGGGACCGGCATGGCTCATCGAGCTGGTGGCTCGGGTGGGCCCGCTCAGCCGTCGCAAGCGGGTGAGGATGGTCCGCACGCTCCATGATCCCCTTGTCGGGGAGGTTCGCTTCGAGCGCCGCGAGGACGACGGGCGGGACCACAGCGCGTGGGTCCTGACCGGGCGTGCCACTCGCGAGGAGCCCAGCCAGGACGGCGGGGCGGGGACCCGACTGACCGTGCGCATCCACTACGGCGGGGCCAGCCGCCTGCCGGGCATCGACATCCTCCTGCGCCAGGAGGCTCGACGAGCCGGTGAGCGCCTGGAGGCCCTGCTCCAGCGGCGGGGTCAGGACGCCCGGGGCACCTGAGTCGTCCAGGCCCGGTACATCCGGGCGTAGATCCCGCCCCTCCCCAACAGCTCGGCATGCGAGCCGACCTCAGCGATGCGGCCCTCCTCGACGACGGCGATGCGGTCGGCCCGGGAGGCGGTGGAGAGCCGGTGGGCGATGATGACGGCCGTGCGGCCCTGCAGCACGTTGTCGAGGGCCCGCTCCACGACCGCTTCGGAGCGCAGGTCGAGCGACGACGTCGCCTCGTCGAGGATCAGCACCCGCGGCGAGGCGAGGACGGCCCGGGCCAGGGCCAGGAGCTGGCGTTCGCCGGAGGAGAGTGACGCGCCCCGCTCGGAGACCGGAGTGTCCAGCCCGTCGGGCAGGCGGCCAAGGAGCTCGTCCAACCCGACCGCGGCACAGGCTTCGAGGATCTCCTCGTCGCCAGCCAGCGGCCGAGCGAAGGCGACGTTGTCGCGGATGGTGCCGGCGTACAGGAAGGGCTCCTGGGGAACCATCGCCACCTGGCGGCGCAGCGAGGCGAGCGTCACCTTCCGCACGTCGTGGCCGTCGATGAGCACCCGGCCGGAGGCGGGGTCGTAGAGCCGGGGGATCAGCTTGGCCAGGGTCGACTTGCCGGCGCCGGTCGAGCCGACGAGGGCCAGGACCTCGCCGGCGGGGACGTGCAGGTTGACCTGGCGCAGCACCGGCTCGCCGCGGCGGTACTGGAAGTCGACGTCGCAGAAGGTGACCTCGCCCTCGACGGGCGGCAGCTCCACGGCGTCGGGGGCCTCCGAGACCGAGGGTTCGGTGTCGAGCAGGTCACGCAGCTTGGCAATCGCGGCCTGGCCTGACTGGAAGGTGTTGTAGAGGTGCACCAGCTGCTGGATGGGGCCGAAAAAGGCGCTGAGGTACAGGACGAAGGCGACCAGCTCCCCCAGGCCCAGGGTGCCCCGCAGCACCATCCGCCCACCGATGGCGAGCACGAGCGCCGTGCCCACGATGCCGACGGCGTCGGTGCCGGGGCCGTACAGCGCTGCCGTCCTGGCCGCGTCCTCGTTGGCGCGGCGGTGGTCACCGACGATGTTGCGGTGCTCGACCTCGTTGTGCCGCTGGCGGTTGTAGGCGGCCACGATCCGGATCCCCGAGAGGCTTTCCTGGAGATGGGCCATCACGTCGGCCACCCGCTCGCGCACCAGCTTGTAGGTGCGCTCAGAGGAGTTGCGGAACCACACGCTGAGCGCCGTCATCGCCGGCACGATGACGAGGGCCACGATCAGTGCCAGACGTGGGCTCATGCTGAACAGCACGGCGAGGACATAGACGAGGGTGAGCGCCTGGACGAACAGGTTGATGATCCCGTCCTGGAGCAGCTCGGCCAGCGCGTCGATATCGCTGGTCATGCGGGTCATGATCCGGCCGGTCTTCTCCTCGGTGAAGAAGTCGAGGGACAGGCGCTGGATGTGCGCGAACACCCGGACGCGCACCCGGTACATGACCAGCTGACCCAGCCGTCCCGACCAGGCGACGCGGGCCACGCCGGCCAGCGCGTTGACGATGATGGCACCGAGATAGAGGGCGGCCATCGCCACCACCACGCCGAAGTCACCCCGGAGGATGCCCCGGTCGATGGCCCGCTGCGTGAGCTGGGGGCCCACTTGGAGGCTCACGGTCTCGACCACCACCAGCACGACACCGACGGCCAGGGCCCCCGAGTGAGGTCGCAGCAGCCGCGCCAGGCTCAAGCCCTTCTGGTCGCCAGGCACCACGTGGCTGAAGTGCACCTCGGGGTCGGGGTGGTCGGGTTCGGCCTCGAGCAGGCGGCGCACGCCCGGGAGCATCTCCCGGGGGATCCCGCCGAATGGCAGTCCCGGGCCCGCGCGGCCGGAGCGCCCGTGGCCGCGGTGGCCGCCGTGCCCGGCGTGGCCGAAGCCGCCGGCGTCCCAGGCCATCAGGCGCGACCCGAGGTCGGAGACGCCGGCGCCCGCCGGTCGTCGGCGTGGGCGAGGATGTCGGCGTAGTCGGGCACCGTGGCCATCAGGTGGTGATGGGTCCCCTCGGCCGCGATGCGGCCGTCCTGCAGGAGCATCACCCGGTCGGCCAAGGCGATGGTAGAGACGCGGTGGGCGACGATGAGGGTCGTGCGGCCCTGCACGAGGGTGCGCAGGGCGTCGTGGATCTCCTGTTCCACCTGCACGTCGATGGCGCTGGTGGCGTCGTCCAGGATCAGTACCCGCGGGTTGACCAGCAGCGTCCGGGCGATGGCGATGCGCTGGCGTTGGCCGCCCGACAGCGTGTAGCCGCGCTCACCGACGACGGTTTCGTACGCGGCCGGGAGCCGGTCCACGAACTCGTCCACCCCCGCGGCGCGGCTCACTTCCCGGATCGCCTCGTCGTCGGCGTCGGGGCGACCGTAGGCGATGTTGTTGCGGATCGTGTCGGAGAACAGGAACGGCTCGTCCCACACCAGGCCTACCTGGGCGCGCAGGCTCGTGAGGGTGAGGTCGCGCACATCGCGGCCGTCGACGAGAACCGCTCCTTCTTGCACGTCGTAGAAGCGGGGGATGAGGCGGGCCACCGTGGACTTGCCGGCGCCGGTGCGGCCCACCAGGGCTACGGTCTCCCCTGGGCGCAGGTGCAGGTCGAGCCGCCGGAGGATCGCTTCGTCGTCGCTGTAGCCGAAGACCACGCCGGTGAAGCGGACGTCGCCCAGTGCGTCGACCAGCTCGACCGCCCCAGGCCGCTCCACGATCGCGGGCTCTTCGTCGACGATCTCGAAGATGCGGGTGGCCGAGGCGGCCGCCCGCTGGGAGAGCATCAACAGCAGCCCGAGCATCGTGAACGGGCCCTGCAGCATCACCACGTAGGCGTTGAACTCGACGAGGGTGCCGATGCTGACCTGGCCTTCGATGACCAGCCAGCCTCCGTAGAGCAGGACGAAGGCGAGGCCGACCCGAGGAAGGTTGTGCAGGTACGGCGAGTAGCGGGCCCGGACGTCGGTCTGCAGCGTGGAGCCCCAGCGCAGCCGTTGGGCTGCCCGGGCCAGCAGACGGAGCTGGCTCTCCTCGGCGGCCAGCGACTTGACGATGCGGATGCCGGTGATGCTCTCCTCCACGATCGTCGCCACCTCGGCATGGCGGGAGGCGACGATCCACGACACCGGGAACGACTTGGAGCGCATGCGGGCGGCGGTGACGTAGACCCCAGGCAGCGTGCTCAGGGCCACCACCGCCAGCGGCAGGCTGGTCGCCGCCATGAGGCCGAAGGCGGCGACGAAGGTGATGAGGGCGATGGCGGTGGTGGGGGCGAAGGCCAGGAACATCTGCACCGACCGGATGTCGGAGTTGGCCCGCGAGATGAGCTGGCCGCTCTGGACCCGGTCGAAGTAGGAGAACGACAGCGCGAGGAACTTGCGGTACAAGATGTTCCGCAGGTCGTATTCGATGGCAAGGCTCGTGCGCTGCAGGTTGTACCGGGCGACGAACCCCACTGCGAAGCGGGCGGCGGCAACGGCCAGAAGCAGCCAAAGGAAGCTCGACAACGGCCGCGGCCGGCCGGACTCGGTGATGGCGGGCACCACCGACTGGTCGATGGTAAGGCGCACGAGGCGGGGAACGGCGAGCTGGAGCAGCAGGGCCGCCAGCGAGCAGCCCAGCCCGCTGAAAAGGATGGCCTTGTGGGAGAGCACCACCGGCGCCATCCGCCGCCACCAGGGCGTCGATCGGTCCCGGTCGATGGTCGCCCGAGGCGCGCGGTAGCGCTCCGCGGGAGCCTGAGGCGTGCTCACCACCTCGTTCTACCGCGGCGCCGAAGCCGGCTCCGGACTTCTAGGGTCTCTGCCACGGTAGAGGTGAAGAGGAGAGGCGCATGATCGACCGGGACAGGATCTACGTCGCAGGAGCGTGGGTGCCATCGTCGGGAAGCGGCACCCTTGAGGTCGTCGACGCCGCCACCGAAGAGGTGATGGCCCGGGTCCCGGAGGGCACGCCGGAAGATGTGGACAAGGCCGTGGCTGCCGCCAAGGCTGCCTTCCCCGACTGGTCCCGCACCCCGGTGGAAGAGCGGGCCAAGTACCTGCAGCGGATCACCGAGGGGATTCAGGCGCGGATGCAGGAGATCGCCGAGGTGGTGGCCCGCGAGGTGGGCATGCCCATCAACCTGTCCACCCTGATCCAGGTCGGGCTCCCGATCATGACCTTCGCGTCCCTGCCCCAGGTGCTCGACAGCTTCGAGTTCGAAGAGAGGATCGGCAACTCCCTGGTCGTCAAGGAGCCCGTGGGCGTGGTCGGCTGCATCACACCCTGGAACTACCCGCTCCACCAGGTCAGCCTCAAGGTCGCCCCCGCCCTGGCCGCCGGCAACACCGTCGTGCTCAAGCCGAGCGAGGTGGCACCGCTGAGCGCGTTCATCCTGGCTGAGGTCATCGACGAGGTGGGGTTGCCGGCAGGCACCTTCAACCTCGTGACCGGGCTCGGGACGGTCGTGGGGGAGGCCATCGTGGCCCATCCCGACGTCGACATGATCTCGTTCACAGGGTCGACCAGAGCGGGCCGGCGGGTGGCCGAGGCGGCGTCGGCGACGGTGAAGCGGGTGTCGCTCGAGTTGGGCGGCAAGTCGCCCAACGTCATCCTGCCCGACGCCGACCTGGCCAAGGCGGTGCGGGCCGGCGTGAATGCCGCCTTCCTCAACTCGGGCCAGACCTGCATCGCGCTGAGCCGCATGATCGTTCCTCGGTCGAGGCTGGACGAGGTCGAACAGCTGGTGGTGCAGGTAGCTGAGGAGTACCGGCCGGGGAACCCCTTCGAGGCCACGACCCGACTCGGGCCCGTGGCTTCGGCCGAACAGCAGCAACGGGTGCGCAGCTACATCGAAAAAGGCATCGAAGAGGGGGCGAAGCTGCTCACCGGCGGCCCGGAGGCGCCGGAGGGACTGGACCGAGGCTATTTCGTGCAGCCCACCGTCTTTTCCGAGGTGCACAACGACATGACGATCGCCCAGGAGGAGATCTTCGGGCCCGTGCTGTCGATCATCCCCTACGACGACGAGGACGAGGCGGTGGAGATCGCCAACGACACGATCTACGGGTTGGCGGCCGGGGTATGGGCGGGAGACACCGACAAGGCGCTGGAGGTGGCCCGGCGCCTGCGGGCGGGGATGGTGGAGGTCAACGGCGGGAGCTTCAATCCCCTGGCCCCGTTTGGCGGCTACAAGCAGTCAGGATCGGGCCGGGAGGCCGGCAAGTACGGGCTCGAGGAGTTCCTCGAGGTCAAGAGCATGCAGCTCTAGTTCCCGCCGCGGGGCTAGCGCCGGGTGGTTGTCGTCGTGTTGGGATCCGTCGTAGTCGTCGTGGGAGCGGCGGTGGTCGTCGTTGACGAGGTGGTCGTCGACGACGACGTGCTGGTGGTGGTGGTGGTGGGGGTGTTACCCCGCCGCGGTGGGACGAACTGGCCGGGGATCGTGGTGGTGGTGGTGGTGGTCGTCGTCGTCGTAGACGAGGTGGTCGAGCTCGACGTCGTGGAGCTGGAGCTGGTGGTTGGGGGGATGCTGGTGGTGGGCGACAGCATCTTGAGGTCGAGCTGGTCGGGCGACGCCGTGAACAGCGGCTTGACCGCAAGCCCCTCGTGGGCCGTCCTCATGAGCTCGCCGAAGATCTGGGCCGGGAACGATCCGCCGGTGACGGCCCGGCCGTGCACGTTGGTCATCGGTTGGGGGTCGGGGAAACCGACCCACACCCCGGTGGCCAGCTGTGGGGTGTATCCCACGAACCAGGCGTCGATGTTGTCCTGGGTGGTACCGGTCTTGCCGGCGACGGGCCGGCCGATGGAAGCGGCTCTCCCGGTACCGTTCTCGACGACGCCCTGCAGAGGGTTGTTGAGCACGCCCACCTCCTCGGCTCGGTAGGCCTGGCGGGTCTCGACCTTGTGCTCGAAGATGACGCGGCCTTCGCGGTCTTTGATCCGGGCGATGGCGTACGGCTGTGCGTAGGTGCCCTTGGCTGCGAAGGTGGCGAAGCTGCTGGCCATCTCGAGGGCGTTGACGCCCTTGCCGTCGAGGCCGCCCAGGAAGACCGCCCCCTGCACCTTGGTGGCGTCATCGGGGATCCCTGCGGTCGTCGCCGTCTTGATGACGTCACGGACGCCGACCTGGCAGCCGAGGTC
>JAHWJQ010000083.1 GCA_019348305.1 Actinomycetota bacterium | reverse complement strand
ATGGTCTCGGCCACCTTGCCGGTGACCCCAGCCGCCTGGCCGTCGACGGCGCCGTCGCGGGTGTAGGTGAGCTGGCCGAGCGACTCGCTCATGCCGAACTCGCACACCATCTGGCGGGCCACATCCGCTACCCGGCGCAGGTCGTCGGCCGCCCCCGACACCGGCTCGCCGAACACCAGCTCCTCCGCGGCCCGGCCCCCGAGCATGGTGGCCATGCGGTCGATGAGCACCGATTTGGGATGGACCGCCCGATCGGCTTCCCCCAGCTGCCAGGCGACGCCCAGGGCCTGGCCCCGGGCGACGAGGGAGATCTTGTGGAGCTTGCCGCTGCCCATCAGGGCCCGGGTCACCAGGGCGTGGCCGACCTCGTGGTAGGCGACGATGGACCGGTCTTCGTCGGTCAGGCGCTGGGCCCGGGCGATGCCCACGCCCACCCGCTCGACCGCTTCTTCCACTTCCTGCATGGGGATCGCCTGGCGGTGGTGGCGGGCGGCGAGCAGCGCCGCCTCGTTCATCACGTTGGCCAGGTCGGCGCCGGAGAAGCCCTGGGTCATGCTGGCCACCACGTCGAGGTCGACGGTGGCGTCGAGCAGCTTGCCCTTGGCGTGGACCTCGAGGATCTTGCGCCGGGCGCCGCGGTCGGGGAGGTTGATGACCACCGTGCGGTCGAAGCGGCCAGGCCGCACGAGGGCCTCGTCCAGGATCTCGGGCCGGTTGCTCGCGGCCAGGACGGTGACCCCGGAGCGGGCGTGGAAGCCGTCCAGCTCGATGAGGATCTGGTTGAGGGTCTGCTCGCGTTCGCGGCCTCCGTCGACCGACACCCCCCTACGGGCGCCGATGGCGTCGACCTCGTCCAAAAAGACGATGGCCGGGGCGGCCGCCCGGGCCTCGGCGAACAGGTCGCGCACGCGCGACGCTCCCTCGCCCACGAAGACCTCGACCAACTCGGTGGCGGCGACCGAGAAGAAGGCGGCGTTGGCCTCCACCGCAACCGCCTTGGCCAGGAGGGTCTTGCCGCAGCCGGGCGGGCCGACCAGCAGGAAGCCCCGCGGCGGCTTGGCCCCGAGGCGGACGAAGCGCTCGGGGTCGGTGAGGTACTCCTTCACCTCGGCCAGCTCCTGGATGGCCTCGTCGACGCCGGCCACGTCGGCGAAGGTGACGCGGCCGTCGCCGCCGCCGGTGGAGCGGCCGAAGGTGTGGCCTCGCATCGACAGCCGGCGCTGCCGTTCCGGCGCCTCCAGGATGCGCTTGAGTGCCTCGTCCAGTTCTACCTGGGTGATGGCGGCCCGGCCCGCCCGGGCGGTCAGCAGCGCTGCTTCGTTCATCACGCCGGCCAGGTCGGCGCCGCTCAAGCCCACGGCGCGGTGGGCGATGGCTCGGAGGTCGGCGCCGGGGTCGAGTGGCTTCTGGCGGCCGTGGACCTGGAGGATGGCGAGGCGGCCCTCCTCGTCGGGACTCTCCAGGCCGATGGTTCGGTCGAAGCGCCCCGGCCGAAGGAGGGCGGGGTCCAAGATGTCGGGCCGGTTCGTGGCGCCGATCACGATCAGGCCTTCGAGCGGCGAGAAGCCGTCCATGGCCGTCAGGATCTGGTTGAGGGCCTGCTCCTGCTCCTCGCGGGAGCCGGCCGCCGCGCCACCCGGCCCGCCCCCGCCCCGCCGGCGCCCGACCGAGTCGATCTCGTCGATGAACACGATGGCGGGCGCGTTCTCGCGGGCCTCCTTGAACAGCTCCCGTACACGTGCGGCGCCCACGCCCACGTACAGCTCGACGAACTCAGAACCCGAGATCGAATAGAAGGCGGCGCCGGCCTCGTTGGCCACCGCCCGGGCCAGTAGCGTCTTGCCGCAGCCGGGGGGGCCGAAGAGCAGGATGCCCTTGGGAACCGCGGCGCCCAGCGCGGCGAAGCGGTCGGGGTCGGCCAGGTAGTCGCGGATCTCCTTGAGCTCGGTGACCGCAGCCTCCTGGCCGGCGACGTCGGCGAAGGTGGCCGAGCCCTTACCGGCTTCGAACTTCTCGGCTCCGCTGCGCAGTCCGAACAGCCCCGTCCCCCGCCGGTAGGACAGGATCAGGTAGACGAAGAGGATCACCAGGATGAGCCCGGGCAGCAGGGTGGTGGCCAGCCCCGCCACCTGCTTCGCGTTCTGCTGGTCGACGTCCGTCTCGACCCCGCTGTTGGTCAGAACCATCAGCAGGTCGCCCTGGGTCATCCAAGCCAGGGGGACGTTGTAGTCCCGCAGCCTGGCGGCACCGGGCTCCGTCGCCGGAGTGGGGGAGGAAGGAACGTAGGTTCCCACCACGTAGGAGTCGACATCGAGGATGGTGGCGGTGCGGACCTGGCCGCTCTCCACCAGGTCGATGTACTGGCTGAACAGGAGGCGGTCGCCGTCGACGTGGGGGCGGGAGTAGTCGAGGGCGGCGGCGTAGAGGCCGAAGAGAGCGACGAGCCCGAGCGCGGTCAGCAGGCCGAGCTTGCTCTTCTTCGGTTTGCGGTACCGCTTGCGCGGCTTGACCTGCGTTGCGGGCATCGTGCTCAGCTCCCACCGTTAGAGGACACCGAAGGTACCGCACCGGTGGCGACAAGACCGCGCCGCGGGTGCACCAGCCCGACCGTCGCTCAGTGCCCGAGCCCGCAGGGGAACGTGGTGGTGCGCCAGAACACCAGGGCAATAGCGGTGGCGGTGACGGCGGCTGCCGCACCGAAGCCGAGGATGCCGCGCCCGCGATCCCAACCGGGTGCCGCCTCGAAGCCGAGCCCCATGGCGACGCCGGCCAACAGGCCCCCGAGGTGGGCCAGGTTGTCGGTGCGGATCGGCCCCACGAACCCGAGCACCATGATCACCGCGATCCAGATGAGCAACTGGCGCAACATCGCGGGCTCCTCGGCTCGTCTGCTCCAGGCGTGGGCAACCACTGCTCCGAGGATGCCGAGGATGGCGCCGGACGCGCCGAGGCTGACCCCGAGGCAGCCGCCGAAGGCGTAGGAGGCAGCCGACCCCGAGATCCCGGCTGCG
This sequence comes from Actinomycetota bacterium, assembly GCA_019348305.1. The sequence continues at coordinate 5,562 of JAHWJQ010000083.1, read as the reverse complement.
GCGTAGATCACCAGGAGGCGGACCGTCCCCATCCGCTGTTCCACCGGCCGGCCGTACCACCACAGGGCCAGTGAGTTGAACAGCAGGTGGACGACGTTGGCGTGCAGCGCCGTCGAAGTCACCAGCCGGAACCATTCGCCGGCGGCCACGAAAGGGCGGAAGAGCGCGTAGCGAAACGTCAGCTCGGGGCGTAGCTGCTGGGCCACGAAGACGGCGACGTTCACGGCGAGCAGGGCGATGACGCCGGCGCTCAGGGGCTGTCTGGGCCTGCGCTTCATCTCCTCCAGGCACTCCGGGCACAGCCATCCCGCCGAAGTGGCGACCGCGCACCGCTCGCAGATCGGCCGGTGGCAACTGGGGCAGCCGAGGTTGACGGCTACGTCGGGGTGCCGGTAGCAAACCGCGCCCGGCTTGGGGGAGCCCACCCGCCGGCGAAGGTCCTCGAAGCCCGGCTGTTCGCGCAGCACCGCCAGGTCGGCGTCGGCATCGAGGGTGGCGAGATCGTCGTAGCCGGCGTCGGCTGCCCTCTCCAGCCACTCCATGGCCTCCGCCGGCTGCCCCTGGCGGGCCCAGCAACAGGCGACGTTGTAGGCGGTGAGGGGATGGGCGTCGCTGTTGAAGCTCACCTCACCCACCCGGGCGGCCTCTTCCAGCCGCCCCGAGCGGAACAGCCCGGCTCCCACCACCGCGCGGGTGTTCGGCCCGGTGGCTTCGGGCTCTGCCGCCAGGGCGAGATGGGATGCCTCGTCCAGGCGCCCCGCTTCCACCAGGGCCCTGGCCAGAAGAGCTCCAGCGGCGTCGCCCGGCCGCGAGCGGTGAGCGGCGGCCAGAAGCTCGATGGCGTTCTCCGGCCCACCGGTGGCCTGCTCCACGGCTTCGGTGAGCACCGGCCGTCCGGCGGCGGCGGGGTTGGCGGCCAGGAGGCCGAGCGCGTCGTCCACCTTGCCGTCGAGGAGCTGGACCCACATCAACAACGTGGCCGCCTTCGACCGCAGCTCAGGGTCGGAGGACCCGGCGAGGATCTCCCGCGCCCGGTTCGAGGCCGCCAACCGCGCCCCTTGGCGGAGTGCCTGGTAGCCCTCTTCCAGCCACGACCCGTAGTCGCGCTCGCTGGGCGGGGGCCGGGAACGGGTGAGGGACCGGGCGTTGGCGTACACGAACAGCCCGGCGAAGAGGGCCACGAACACCTGGCCGACCAGCACGGCCGCCAATGCGCCGGCCGCACCCACCACCACCGAGATCACCAGCGCCGGCCGCTCGCCCCGTCCCCTGGTCGCCATGTCGAGCAGGCTCTGCATCACCCGGCCCCCGTCGAGGGGCAACATGGGCACCAGGTTGAGCACGCCCCACACGAAGCTGACGAACAGCAGGTCCCTCATCGCCACCTCGACCAGGCGGTGGTCGAGCAGCGGGCTGTCCGTGCGGCCGGCGGCGTAGGCGAGGGCACCGAGGACGAAGCCGGCGCCGGGGCCGGCCAGGCTCACCACCAGCTGGCGGGCGGCAGTGAGGGGTCTGCCCCCGACGGCCCAGGTCAGACCACCCATGGCGACCAGCTCGATCCTGGGCTCCTGGCCGAAGGCCCGGAAGGCAACGGCGTGGCCCAGCTCGTGGCCCAACACTCCGATGAAGACGACCGCGGCCCAGGTCAGGAGACTCGGCAGGTCGCGGTTGAAAGCGACGAACAGAACCAGGAGGAAGAACGACGGATCCACCCGCACCGGGATCCCGCCCACGCTGAACCCAGTCCTCACCGGCACCGACTCCGAGACTAGCGACGACGACACAAAGCGGCTCCCGGCCGGGTACGGTCAACGAGCCGCGGCTCCGTCTCCTGGTGCCTCGCCGCCCCTGCCCCCGGATGAGACCTTTGCGCGACGACAGGACCCACAGCACCGCTGGGATCGTGCGGGGAGCAGCGCTGGCTCTGGTGGCGCTGGCCTCGTCGCTGGTGGCGGCCAGCCCCGCCGGGGGGCAACCGGGGCCGGCGCCCGTTCCGGTCGTGCGCTTCCCGTTCCCCCAGGACGACGGGTCGCTGACGCCCTACACCTTCGAGCTCGGCTATCAGTTGGTGACCCTGGTCTACGACACCCTTTTCTGGCGCGACGCCGCCGGCATTCCCCAGCCCTGGCTGGCCACCTCGGCCCAGACCAGCCCCGACGGCCGGCGGGTGACCCTGAAGCTGGCCGAGGGTGCCCGCTGGCACGACGGTACCGAGGTCACGTCGACCGACGTCGCCTTCACCTTCCGCTTCATGGCCGAGCGCCCCCATCCCCGGTTCACCCCGGAGCTGGCCGCAGTGGAGCGGGTGGAGACTCCCGACGCTCGCACGGTTGTGATCTCACTGCGTCATGCCTCGCCCGGCTTCGCCGACCAGCCGCTGTCGGACGTCCCCATCCTGCCGGCCCACATATGGAAGGCGCTGCCGAAGTCGAAGCTGGCGCCCGACGGGCTCGCTGTCGGGAGTGGCCCGTACCGCCTCGTCGAGCACCTCCCCGGCCAGGCCTACCGCTTCGAGGCGGTGCCCGACTACTTCCGCGGCCCGCCCGCGGTGGCCACGCTCGAGGTGCCGGTGATCACCACGGTGGACGAGACGCTGCAGTCACTCGAGCGCCGGCGGGCCGACATGATCCCGGTGAGCCTGCCCGAGGACGCCGCCGCCCGGGTCAGGGGACTGGGGGTGCGTACCGTCGACGGCCCCGTGTATCTCGGCACGGTGTTGATGTTCAACCTCCGCCAGCCGCCCTTCGACCGGGTCGAGGTGCGCCGGGCCGTAGCCCGTGCTCTCGACCTCCGCCGGATCGCCAACAGCGTCGGCGAGGCGGTGCCCGCCGACAGGGGGTACCTGCACCCGGAGTCGCCATGGTCGTCGAAGGAGGTCCTGCACTCCTTCGACCGGGGCGCAGCGGGAGCGCTGGCGGGGATGGGGCTGGGCCCGATCGAGGTTCTCGCGCCGGACAACGACCCGGTGAAGCAGGAGGCGGCCCGACAGGTGGTCGTCGCCCTGCGCCGAGCGGGGGTGACGGCGGGGACCAGGAGCGTCTCGCGCGACGACCTCTCCCGGGCCGTCGGAGAAGACGGGAGCGCTCCGTCGTTCCAGGCGGCGATCTGGGTGGCGCCACCACTGGCCTCCTATGACCCGGACTTCCTCGGCCGACTCTTCGGATCGAACCCCGCCACGGCCGCGCTCAACTACAGCGGCTACCGCAGCCCCGCCTTCGACGCGCTCGCCCAACGGGTGTCCACCACAGCCGATCCGGTGGCCCGCCAGGCGGCGGTCCAGGACGCGTTGCGGCTGCTGGCCGACGACCTGCCCGTGGTGCCGCTCATCTTCTCGACCGGGATCTTCAGCTTCCGGCCCGCCATCTACGACGGGTGGGTGTTCGTGAAAGGGGTTGGCATCCTCGACAAGCGCTCGTTCGTGGAGCCCCGGTCGGCACCCGAGGGGGCCGAGCGCCCCCCCCAACCCCAGCCGCCGGATCAGGGCGGGGGGGGTTCGGGTTGGGTGGGCAGGGTCGCCCTGGCCGTCGCCGGGCTGGCGGGGCTCGCGGCCCTCGGCCTCCTGGTGGTGGGCATGAGGGGGCGCGCCGGCTGAACGGTTCCTGAGCCGTGAGGCTCTGGTTCAGGCCCCGCTCGCGAGCATCTCCTGGCACAGGTGCAGGCACGGCTGGCAGATCCGGCCCCGGCCGCCGCTCACCATGCCGCCCACCTGAGCCGGCAGCTTCCCGCAGAACTGGCACGGCCGACCCTGTTCGGTCGCATCGCGCAGCACCACCTGGCGGGGCCCTTTGGTGGGCTGGCCGGAGCCGAGGACCTCGCCGGCGGCGGCGACGCATGCATTGCAGATGAAGACCCCGGGGCCGGTGATGAGCCTCTTGGTCTCGGGTTGGGCACCGTTGCAGAACGAGCAGCGGAACCTGGCGTTGCGCCTGGCCATCACCTTGCGGGGCCGGGGGCCGGTGAGCATCCGCTCACAGGTCGCCACGCACGAGGCGCAGATGTTGACCTCGCCGCTGCTGGCGCCGGGTCCCATGGTCGTGTCGTTGCGGCAGAAGGTGCACGTGGCGCCGGCGTCGGCCGGTGCGAGCGTCGCCGACGAACCCCCCTGGACCACCCGGCTCGCCTCCACCACGCAGCCGCCGCAGATGAAGACCCCACCGGGGGCCGCCAGGAACTGGTCGAGCTGGGACCGGCCGGCGGCGCAGAACGAGCAGCGGTCCTGCTGGCCCGTCGTCACCACGGCGCCGGCTGTCGGCAGGGGGGTCAGCTCGGTCGACGCCGCTTCGAGCTCGACGATGCCGTCTTCTCCGACGATCTGGTGGACCCGCTGATGGCTGAGGCCCAAGGCGGTGGCGATCTCCCGCATCGAGCCGCCGGCGCCGTGAAGGCGCCGGATCGCCTGGTGGAAGCAGGCTCTGGCCTCGTAGGTCGCGTCTTCGAGCTGCTCGAGGTTCTCCCGGGCCGTTTGGACATCCCGCAGAATGGCTTCGTCGAGCGTCATGTCTACGGACGGTAGACATCCCTCGGGCCCCCGTCAAGGACAACTAGACGATGGGGCGGGGGTAGCCTCGGTGGGGATGGCCGTGCGCTTCGTCATCATCGGAGGAGGCCCCGCCGGCCACACCGCCGCCAGTGCCGCCGCCCGCCTGGGCGCCGAGGTCACCCTGATCGAGCGTGACGTGGTCGGCGGAGCCGCCCACCTGTGGGACTGCATCCCCTCCAAGGCCATGATCGCCACGGGCGGAGCCATGGCCCTGGCCCGGCGGGCGCCGGTGATGGGGCTGGCCAAGCTGGAGGCCGAGCTCGACTTCGACGCCCTCAAGCACCGCATCACAGCCATCGAGGACCGCCTCAACACCTCGGTGTGCGGGCTGCTGTCGAGCCAGGGCGTGCGCATCATCAGGGGGACGGGGCGGCTCGTCGGCCCCCACTGCGTCGAAGCGGAGGAGGCGGGAGGCCGGCGCCACGAGCTCGACGCCGACGCCGTGCTGTTGTGCACGGGGTCGCGACCACGGGTGCCGGAGTGGTGCGACATCGACGGCGAGCGCGTCCTGTCGACCCGCCAGGCCTACCCGCCACCCGAGCTCCCCTCCCACCTGGTGGTCATCGGCTCGGGCGTCACCGGCGTCGAGTTCGTGCACATGTTCTCGAGCTTCGGGTGCCGGGTGACGCTCATCGTCAGCCGCCAGCAGGTGCTGCCCGGCAAGGACGCCGAGGTGGCGGCCGGCTCGCTCGACGCGATCACGCTCTGGCACGTCCTCGAGCACGTCGACGATCCGGCGGCGGCACTGCGGCGGCTGCGCGGATGGCTCGCGCCGGGCGGCGTCCTCCTCGCCGGCGTGCCGAACCTGGCCTCCTGGCAGGCGCGGCTCGGCGGCCCGCGCTGGTATCACCTCGACCTGCCGCGCCACCGCACCCACTTCACCCCGGCGGGGATCGAGGCGCTGCTCGAGCGCTGCGGCTTCGAGGTGCTGGCCGTCGAGCACCGGCTGCTCGAGCACAACCCCTTCGGGCTCTGGCAGTCGCTCGTGAGCCGGCTGACCCCGACGCCGTCCTGGCTCTACA
>JAHWJQ010000082.1 GCA_019348305.1 Actinomycetota bacterium | reverse complement strand
TGGAACGGCTTCGGGCCACCGGACCGCTACGCCCACAAGAACGGGGTGATCGACGACTGGTGCGCCAAGCTCGACCGTGACCCGGCCGAGGTGGAGCGCACGGCGATGGTCGATGACAAGGCAGCCGACAACCTCGACCAGTGGGTCGACGCCGGCGCCCAGCACGTCATCCTCGGCGTCGGCGCCCCCTTCGACCTCGACCCCCTGCAGCGCCTGATGGAGGCCGCCGGCAAGCGGTAGCGCCGCCAGCTTCGGGCAGGATCATCTTCGCTATGCGGAGCTGAGGCTGCCCAAACGCAATCGAACCGGCCGGGTCAGCGGCTGAACTTGCCCGTCAGGGTCCCCCGGGCGACAGCGGCGTCCTCGATGGCCGCCACCGTCGCCTGGGGCGGCTGGGCGGCCGGCGGCTCGAGGCGGCTGTTGAGCGCATAGATCGTGAACACGTAGCGGTGGGTGGAGCCGTCAGGGGGGCACATCCCGATGTAGGTCGCCATCCCGGAGCTGGACTCGGCCACGACGCCGCCCTCGGGGACCTCACCCTCGCCCAGGGACGACTTCGACCCGTCGATGCCGACCAGGATCCAGTGGTAGAAGACGCCGTCCGGCGCATCGGGGTCGGTCATCACCAGGGCCAGCTCGACCGCCCCATCGGGGAGATTCGACCACGCCAGAGGGGGCGACACGTTCTCGCCCTCGCAGGAGAAGCGCTCGGGGATCTCGGCCCCCTCCGCGAAGGCCTCGCTGCGCAGCTCGATCGTGGCCGCGGGCAGCGGGTCCTGGCGAGGAGCCGACCTCGAACAGGCGATGGCGGCCAGGCTGGTGAGCACCATGAGGACCAGCGCCATGGCTCCGCGAGCGGCGTACACCGGGGGCGACACTATCCGGCTCCCGCCAGGGCCAGGCCCACCTCGATGACGAGGACGAGGACCACCAGCGCCACAATGGAGGAGTTGTAGGCCAGATGGCACCTGGTGCTCTCGGCCAGAGCCGCGCGGCGGCTCCCCGTGTGCCGGAAAGCCCGCACGTAGGCGACGGTGAACCAGGCCCCGCCTATGGACAGGGCCAGGGCAACGCCGATGGGGATCCCGATCACGGCGTGGACGAGGCCGAAGAGCAGCGCCTTGCCCACCCGCTTGGGCATCGACCAGGTCTCCGCCCCCAGCCGGAACATCAGCTCCTCCCGTTCGACCAGAAGCGGCATCGCCGGGATCAACAGGACGAGGAACAGGATCGGCACCACGAGCTCCAACGGTGTGCCCGCCGTACGGTCGGTGACGCCGAAGGCGGGGTTGCCCTGCCCGCCGATGGCCGTCCACCAGCCGAAGGCCAGGGGCGGGATCGACGTCAGGACGAACGAGGCCGCCACCACGCCGGCCACCACCAGCGGCACGGGGAGGAAGTGGCGCAGCCGCAGGCCCCGGAGCAGCTCTATCGAATGGGCCCTCGCCGGCCTCCGGATCGACCCCCTGAAGGCGACGAACAGCCGAGACCCGAACCAGGCGAGCACGGCCAGGGTCAGGAAGTCGAGCGGGTTCACGGGTCGTAGAGTCGCATTGGTCGCTGCCCAACACCGATTCCAACGGGAGGCTCGTCGTGGCCTGGGACTTCTCCACCGAGCCCGAGTTCGAAGCGAAGCTCGAGTGGATGCGGCGATTCGTGCGGGAGGAGGTCTTTCCCCTGGAGACGCTCGATCTGCCCCACGAGAACTTCCTGCGGGCCATCCGGCCGCTGCAGGAGGAGGTGAAGGCCCAGGGCCTGTGGGCTGCTCACCTCGGCCCCGAGCTCGGCGGTGAGGGCTTCGGTCAGGTGCGGCTCGGCCTGATGCACGAGATCCTCGGCCAGTCGCCGATCGCCCCCTTCGTTTTCGGCAACAACGCACCGGACTCGGGCAATGCCGAGCTCATCGCCATCGGCATGCAGCGCTCGGGGCGCACCGAGCACCGCCAACAATGGCTCGAGCCGCTGCTCGAAGGGAAGCTCCGCAGCGCCTTTTCCATGACCGAGCCCCACACCGCCGGCTCCGACCCCAAGCTGCTCACCACCCGGGCCGTGCGCGACGGCGGCGAGTGGGTGATCAACGGCCACAAGTGGTTCACCTCCAACGGGTCGGTCGCCGACTTCCTCTGCGTGATGGCCGTGACCAATCCCGACGTGCACCCCTACGCCGGCACCTCCATGATCCTGGTGCCGGTGGGCACGCCGGGGGTCCAGATCGTGCGGGACGTGCCCACCATGGAGCACCCCGAGCCCTCCTTCGGCCGCTACGGCAACCACGCCGAGGTGACCTACGACGACGTCCGGGTGCCCTACGAGAACCTCATCGGCAACGAGGGGGACGGCTTCCTTCTGGCCCAAAAGCGCCTGGGCCCCGGCCGCATCCACCACTGCATGCGCTGGTTGGGCCAGTCGCGGCGGGCCTTCGACATGCTCTGCGAGCGGGCCGTGTCGCGCTATGCCCACGGCTCGTACCTCGCCGAGAAGGCCAACATTGGCGACTGGGTGGCCGAGTCGCTGGCCGAGATGACAGCAGCGCGGCTCATGACGCTCCATGCGGCCTGGACGATCGACCGGGAGGGGTCCTCGGCGGCGCGGGTGGAGATCTCCATGATCAAGTTCTACGGAGCGGCGGTGCTCTACAACGTGATCGACCGCGCCATCCAGGTGCACGGGGCGCTGGGTTTCTCCACCGACCTGCCCCTCGAGCGGATGTACCGCTCAGCCCGGGCCGCCCGCATCTACGACGGCCCCGACGAGGTCCACAAACAGACCGTGGCCCGCCAGGTGCTCAAGGGGTACTCGCGGGTGGAGGTGCCCACCGAGCACGTGCCCACCCGCCGGCAGGCGGCGCAGCAGCGCTTCGCCCACCTCCTCGACACCGCCACCTCCGACCTTTGACCGTCGTGCGCCGGCGGGTCGTAGTGGACGGGCGGGTCCAGGGGGTGTTCTTCCGCGAGACCTGCCGGCGCGAGGCGACTGGCGCGGGAGTGGCGGGCTGGGCGGCCAACCGCTCGGACGGCAAGGTCGAAGCCGTCTTCGAAGGCCCGGTGGAGGCGGTGGACCGGCTGGTCGAGTGGTGCCGGCGGGGGCCGCCCTCGGCTCGGGTGCTGGACGTCACCGTGCGGGACGAGACGCCGCGGGGTGAGCACGGCTTCCGGGTCGTGGAGGCCGACGCCTAGCCAGGTCGGTAGGCGGGGGGCCGAGGCTCCGGGGCAGGGCGGGGAGGCCCGGCCTCCAAACGCTCGAGCACCACCCGCCGGCGTTCGTCGTCGCCGCCTTCGACCTGCCAGCGGCTCTCGAGCCACCAGGTGCACCCGGCTGCCTCCCACCGGGCCACGGTGTCCACCGCCTCGTCGGCGCCGGCCGCCGGCGTCTCACCCTCCATCACGACGTCGAAGCCCGGCCGGCGCCCGCCGTGGTCGTCGAGCCAGCCGATCATGGCCCTGATGTCCGCCTCGGTCGTGGGGCGGATCCCGGCCGTCCCCATGCACACCGGCACCACCCCGTCGCAGCCCAGCACGCGACGCATCGACTTGGGGCGGGGCCAGGCGCCCACCACCCAGATCGGTACCCGCGGCTGCTGCACGGGCCTCGGCCAGCCCATGCCCACGTCCCGCTTCGACAGGTCGATTCGGTAGTGCGGTCCGTCGAAGACGGGCCGGCCCTCCCACAGGCCGGTCACGACGTCGATGCCCTCGTCGAGCATCTCCGCCCTCACCCGCCGGTCGATGACCTCGCCGAAGTCGCCCAGCACGTCGTCGACCGCCCCCAGCCCAACCGACAGCACGGCCCGGCCGGCCGAGAGGTGGTCGAGCGTCGCCACCTGGCTGGCCAGCTTCCACGGGCGGCGCCAGGGCAGTGGGGTGAGCAGGGTGCCGAGGCGGACGCGGGAGGTGCGCACCGCCATCGCCGCCAGCAGGGCCCAGGCGTCGACGCCGTAGCCTGCTTCCCAAACGAAGACCCCGTCCCAGCCGGCGGCCTCGGCCCGCACCGCCTGGTCGAGTTGCTCTGGTGCCGATCCGCCGGGCAGGACGAAGCCGTAGCGCACGTCAGCCCTCCTGATCGCCGCCATGCGGCCGGCCGCTCACCAGTCCCGACCGGTCACCGGGGCGAAGGTGACACCGTGGAGCGGCCGGAGTTGTCGATGATGAACTGCGACACCTTCCCCGTGCGTATCGCCTCTCGGAGCAGGGCGCCTTGGGCCCCGTACAGCTCCACCAGCGTCCGCTCGGCCTCCAGCTCCTTGGCCGTCTGGGCGTTCTTCTGCTCTTGGGCCAACGTGGCCACCACGTTTGTCTGCTCAGCCTCTACCGCCGCTACCAGCCCCTCGTTGACCGGCTCCGGCTTGCCCACCGTCATGGTGAAGGCACCGCAGGAGCTACCCGGCCCTTCATAGGCCGGCCCGCAGAAGTAGTCGGCGCCGATGACGTCGGTGATCGCCTGCTTGATCCGGGTGATGGCGTCGTTCTGGAAGGCCACCCGGGCCTCTTCACTGGCGTAGAGATCACGCCAGTTGAAGCTGAGCGCCGCTGCCTCCAACGACCGCTCGATCTGCGGCTCGAAGTAGTCCCGCAGCATTCGGATCCATCCGTCTTCGGTCCACGCCTCGGTCTTCACGCCGATGTTCTCGTGGAACTTCCTCAGCACCAACGGGTCCCTGTTCAACTTGAAGTAGAGCTGGTAGTCGACTCTGAGGCGCTGATCGTCCTTGGACACCACGACAGGCGGCCCGGTGTCGGCGCCGTTGTCCTTGGCGTCGGCGCGGTAGGACCGCTGGTCGATCCGATAGCGGTAGGTCCGGGAGCCGAACCCCGTGGTCTTGTTGGTGGACCCCGGCGGCAGGAACTCCTTGAACTCTTTTTCCTCGATGATTCCGCCGGAGTAGACGAGTCCGACCTCGTTGGTCTCCGACGACTCCAGCCCGCAGCCGCCACTGACTGCCGCGGTGACACCGCAGGCGACGGCGAGGGCGGCACGGGGCAGTCGCTTCATGGCAACTCCTTGTAGAAGCGTTGGGTAAAGCGTCGGGCTTCGTCCCGGAGCTCTGGCGACAATGACGTGACGGCGTCGTCGTAGGCGAGTATCCGATCGAGAAGACGCACGGCTGTGGCCAACTCGCGGCTGGGCCCGCCCTGGCGCTTCGCCCCCATGACATACGCCAGCGACGCCATGGCAGTGGCCACCACGATGGCAACGGCCACGATCAGCGCCGGCGTCACCGGTCGCTCCTGCCCCCCACCACCGCCTGCTCGGCCAGCGCGATCGGCAGCTTGCCCGACCCGGCGATGGTGTCGTTGAACCGGGTGAGGTCGCCGGCCCCCGAGGACAAGTACTGCTCCCGGATGCGGTCGATCTCCAAGGCGCCCGTGAGATAGGAGGCAGCCTGGGTGGGCCAGGCGCAGTAGCGGCCCACCTCGGCTCGCGCCGTCGGCTCCGACAGCGACGCATTGGTGGACATGAAGGCCACTGCCTCCTCGAAGTCCATGTCGCCGATGTGAAGGCTGGTGTCGACCACGATGCGGGCGGCCCGGAAGATGCGGGCGTCGAGTTGGCACAGCTCGTGGCGGGGGTCGGTGAAGAAGCCCTGCTCCCTCATCAGCTTCTCGGCGTAGAGGGCCCACCCCTCGGTGAAATAGGAGGTCCCCAGGACCTTGCGGACCGGGCGAGCCTGCTGTTGCACGGTGATGAGGTGCCAGTGGTGCCCCGGGTAGGCCTCGTGCACCGCCGTGGCCGGGATGGAGTGGCGGCTGTTCGACTCGAGGCGCTTCTGCACCTCCTCGGGGCTGGTGCCCTCGGGCGGGAAGGGGACGAAGAACGTCCCTCGAAGCGACGACCGGAAGGCGGGCGGGGCGCTGTAGGAGGCAACGGCCAGCACGGGGCGCTGGAACGGCGGCGACGGCAGCACCTGGCACTCCTCACCCTCGGGGACGGTGACGATGCCGGTGTCGAGGAGGAACCGGCGTGCCCGCTCGGTCCATCCCGCGTACTCGTCCCGCATGGCCTCGGGGGTGGGCGGGTGGTCCTGGTTGAGCCGCTGCACCAGCGAGCGCCAGTCCGGGCTGCCGTCGATCGAGGCGGCCAGACCGGCCATCTCGGCACTGATCTCGTCGTAGGCCACCCGGCCCCGCTCGCGCATGGCGGCTGCCCCGTAGCCCAGAAGCTCCCGCTCCTGTAGCAGCCCGCTGTAGAGCGGCTCGCCGATGGCGTAGTGCCCCCGGGCCTGCGCCCCCAGCTCCTCCAGGTAGGCCAGGAACCCCTCCAGCGCGCCGGCGGCCACCTCGCCCGCCTCGGCCAGGCGGCGCCGGGCGCCGGCGTCTTCGACCTCGGCTGGTACCAGCTCGCGGGCATATGCGATGCCGGCGCGACAGGCGCCCTTGCCCCTCTCCACGAACACCTGGCTGGCCAGCTCAGCGTCGAGGTTGGCCCGGCCGGCAGCCAGCACCCCCGGGACCTCCTCGAGCCGGGCGGAGGCGAAGGCGACCAGCTCGGGCTCGGGGTGGACCCGGTTGAGGAACAGGCTGAACACGCCCGAGAGGCAGGGGCCCAGGTAGGTGGCCGGGTCTCGACGCCACACCGCCCAGTCCCGCTGGAGCCGCCGCCCCCGCAGGGTGGCGAGCACCAGGTCGCGGTCGATGCGCTCATCGAGGGTCAACCCGTCGTCGGCCACCGCCGAGAAGCGGTCGAGCCACGCCTCTTCGTTGGCGGCCCGACGGTCGTAGTCGGCGGCGCTGAACTCTCCCAGGCGGTCGTCGTGGCCCTCGATGCCGAGACGGGTGGCCGCCGTGGGGTCCTCCTCCATCTCCAGGGCGAGGAACGCGTCGATCAGCTCGTCCAGAGACTGGGTCACGGTGGGGAGGTTAGCGTTGGCCCATGCCGCTAGAGCCGGGCATGCCGGCCCCCGATTTCCGCCTGCCGGGCAGCGACGGCGAGCCGCACGGCCTGAGCGAGCTCACCGCCGACGGGCCGGCGCTGCTCATCTTCTTCCGCACCGGGTGCCCCACCTGCCGGCTTGCCTTTCCCGTCTACGGCGAGCTCTCGCGCCGCTATGGAGACGCTGCCGCGGTGGTGGGCGTGAGCCAGGACCCCGTGTTGCAGGCGGCGCCGTGGTTGCGCGAGCTGGGCTTTCCCGGTCCCGCCCTGGACGACTGCGCCGACGGCTACGCGGTGTCCGTCGCCTATGACGTGCAGGTCGTGCCCACCCTGGTGATGGTCGGCCCCGACGCGACCGTGACCATGGTCGGAGAAGGGTGGGACCGCGACATCGCCAACGGCTTCGCTCGCTCCCTGGGCGACGCCACGGGGCGCTCGATGGCTCCGGTCAGCACCGAGGGCGACGGGCTGCCCCTCTTCAAGCCCGGCTGAGGCTCCCGCACCCGCCACAGGTAGTGGCGCCTCGTCCCAACGCGTCGGATCCTCTCGTTCCCCAGCACCGCCAGGTAGCCTCCGCAGCCGTGCCGCCAACGTCGGGCCGACAACAGTGCGCCTCCTCTACCGCCCCGCTGCCCGCCTCCGCGGGATCCTCGGGCCGGACCCAGCCGGGGTCCGCCAGAGCCTCATCGCGCTCGGGCTGAACAGCACCACCAGCCTCGTCGCCGGCGGGTTCCTGGGCTCGATCACCTCCACCTTCGACGCCCTGCCCGGCCTGCTCGTGCTGGTGCCGGCAGCGATCGGCCTGCGGGGCAACATCTTCGGCGCCTTCGGCAACCGCATCAGCACGACCATCCACAGCGGCACGTTCCGGCTCTCGACCAGGCCCGAGTCGGTGCTGGGCCAGAACGTGCTGGCCGCCGCCATCCTCACGCTGACCATGTCCGCGGTCCTGGCCGTGGCGGCCAAGACCATCGCCGTCGCCCTTGGCATCTCCGGCACGATCTCGGTGCTCGACCTCGCCGTCATCTCCATCATCGGCGGCACGCTGGCGTCGGTGGTGGTGCTGGCCGCCTCGCTGGGCCTGGCCAGCGGGGGCGTACGCTACGGCTGGGACCTCGACAACGTGACCGCGCCGCTGGTGTCGACCCTGGGCGACGTGTTGACGTTGCCGGCGCTGTTCCTGGGCACCTTCTTCGTCGGCATCCACCTGGTGACCCCGCTTCTGGGGACGGTCCTGGTGGCGATCTCGCTGGCCGCCGTGGTGGTGGGGCTGCGGTCGAAGATGAACCTGCTCCCGCGCATCGTGCGCGAGTCGCTGCCCATCCTCACGCTGGCCGGCTTCATCAGCGCGGCGGCCGGCATCCTGCTCGAGAAGCGCTTCGCCTCCTTTGCCACGTTCCCGGCTCTGCTCGTGCTCGTGCCCGCTCAGCTCAGCAGTTCGGGCGCCCTCGGGGGGATCCTCTCCAGCCGCCTGTCGAGCAAGATCCACCTCGGGGTGATCATGCCGGCGCCGGTGCCCACGCGGGCGGCGAGGGCCGACCTGGTCTACGTCTTCGTGCTGGCCGCCCCCGTCTTCGCCTTCAACGGGCTCGGTGCCCACCTGGTGGGCCGGCTACTCGGCCATGCCAGCCCAGGGGCGGTGACGATGGTCGCTGCGTCGATGCTCGGCGGGTTCGTCGCCATGGGCTTCGTGCTCGCTCTCGCGTACTACGGCACCATCCTCGCCGTGCGCGGGGGGGTCGACCCCGACACCTACGGCATACCCGTCGTCAGCTCGTCAGTGGACTTCATCGGCGCCTTCACGCTGATCCTGAAGCGCTACGGCCACGTGAAAGAGATCAACATCTACTCCTTCGGCGGCCTGATACTCACAAAG
>JAHWJQ010000081.1 GCA_019348305.1 Actinomycetota bacterium | reverse complement strand
GCCGCTCCAAGACGAGCTCGCCCACCTCCAGGCGGTCCGCGACGTGCGCAACCGCGCCATGTGCGAGCGCCTCGGGCTGTCCTACGAGGAGCTGTTGGCCGAGGCCGGAGGCTCCGGCGCCGGCCGCCCCCACGCCGCGGCTCTCCTGGTCCGCGAGGGGAGGGCGACCTCGGTCCAGGACGCCTTCGACCGCTGGTTGGCCAAGGGAAGCCCGGGCTACGTGGAAAAGGAACGGCTGGAGCCGGCGGCAGCCCTCGCTCTGGCCCGGGAGTCCGGGGGGGTGGCGGTGCTCGCCCACCCGCTCTCCCTCGACCTCGATCCCCCCGCCCTCGAAGCGGCGGTAGCCGAGCTACGCGACCTCGGCTTGGCGGGCATCGAGTGCGAGTACGGCCGCTACACCGTCGACCAACGCGAGGAGCTGACCAAGCTGGCCGGCGCCTTGGACCTCGTCGCCACGGGCGGCTCCGATTACCACGGCACCTACAAGCCCGACCTGTCCATCGGGGTGGGCCGCGGCGATCTGAACGTGGCTGACGAAGTGCTCGACGCCCTGGTCGCCCGCCGCCCGTAGTCCCCCCGCCCACGCCCGACCATCCAGCCGTTTCAGCACCCAAAAGCAGCGGGGTGGCGGTGCCAGCCGGGGTGGACTAGGGGGTGGTCGCGAGCGCCCGGGGGATCATCTCCCTCGCCGCCCCCACGGCGTCGGCCACCGCCACGTCGACCAGTCCCTCGACCACGAGGCGGTCGCCGCCACACTCCCCCAGCTCCTGCACTGCCACCCCGGCCGACTGCGCCCGATCCGTGACCGCCGCCACACCAGCCGGCGCCACGCACACCACCACCCGGGAGGGTGCCTCACCGAAGAGCTCGCCGTGCCCGCCAACGCCGGCCACGTGGAAGCCCACCTCCGAGCGCACCGCCATCTCCGCCAGGCTGACACCGAGACCTCCTTCGGAGACGTCGTGAACGCCCACCACCGCCCCCTCGCTCACCAGCGCGCTCACGAGGTGCAAGAGGCCAAGGTGGCGACCGAGGTCGAGAGCGGGCAAGCGGCCACCTCGGAAGCCGTGCCGGCGCTCGGCCCACAGTGAGCCGGCCAGGTTGTCGTCCGAGCCGCCGAGCAGCAGGAGCCGGGCGCCGGCCACCAGACCCACACCGGGCGGTGGCCGTTCGAGCACCTCGATCAACCCCAGGGTCGCCACCACCGGCGTCGGGTCGATGTCGCGGCCCCTGGTCTCGTTGTACAGGCTGACGTTGCCCCCGACGACGGGGATACCCAGCGCGGCACACGCGTCGGCCATGCCGTCGACCGACTCCGACAGCTGCCACATCACCTCGGGGTGCTCGGGGTTGCCGAAGTTCAAGCAGTTGACGAGAGCGACGGGGCGGGCTCCAGCGCAGGCCACGTTGAGGGCCGACTCGGCTACGACCATGGCGGTGCCCTGCCTGGGGTCGAGCGCGCACCAGCGGGCGTTGCCGTCGCTCGACAGGGCCAGCCCCCGCCGGCTGGCGGGAAGACCGGGCGCCCGCAGGCGCAGTACGGCGGCGTCGCCCCCGGGGGGGACGACGGTGTTGAGGAACAGCTGGTGGTCGTACTGGCGGTAGACCCAGGCGGGGTCGACCAGCAGGTCGAGCAGGTCGCGGCCGCAGTCGTCCGGCGCCGGCAACGAAGCCGGGTCGGCGGCCACGAGGGCGTCCTGCTGCGCCGGCCGGGCCCGGGGGCGGTCGTAGCGGGGCGCCTCGTGTTCGAGTGACGCCGCCGGCAGGTCGGCCAGCACCTCGCCCTCCCACCCGTCGAGCACCCGCAACCGGCCCGACCCCGTGACCCGGCCGATGACCGACGCCCGCACCTCCCACCGCCCGCAGACGTCGAGCACCCGGTCGAGGTCCTCGGGGCGGACGATGGCCAGCATCCGCTCCTGGCTCTCGCTGGTCATGATCTCGAAGGGCTCCATTCCCGGCTGGCGCAGCGGCACCGAGCGGACGTCGACGTCCATGCCGACACCCCCCTTGGAAGCCGTCTCGCTGGTGGCACAGGTGATGCCGGCGCCGCCCAGGTCCTGCACCCCCACCACCAGGCCGAGGTCCAGAAGCTGCAGGCACGCCTCGATCAACCGCTTCTCCTCGAAGGGGTCGCCGACTTGGACCGAGGGCCTCTTCTCCTGCTCCTCGGCCGCCTCGCCGAAGCCGGCCGAGGCCAGCACGCTCACCCCCCCGATGCCGTCGCGCCCCGTGGACGAACCGACGAGCACCGCCAGGTTCCCCTCTCCCGAGGCACGGCCCAGGACGAGCCGCTCCTTGGGCATGACGCCCAGGCAGAACACGTTGACCAGAGGGTTGTCGGCATAGCTGTCGTCGAAGGTGATCTCCCCGCCCACCGTGGGCACCCCGACGGAGTTGCCGTAACCGGAGATGCCGTTGACCACGCCCTCGAATATCCAGCGGGTGGCGGCGTCGTCGAGGGGGCCGAAGCGCAGCGCGTCCATGAGCGCGATCGGCCGAGCTCCCATGGTGAACACGTCGCGGATGATGCCGCCCACTCCGGTGGCCGCTCCCTGGTAGGGCTCGATGGCCGACGGGTGGTTGTGGCTCTCTATGCGGATGGCGACGGCGATCCCGTCGCCGGCGTCGATCACGCCCGCACCCTCGCCCGGCCCCACCAGCACCGCCGGCCCATCAGAAGGCAGCCGGCGCAGGTGGATCTTCGACGACTTGTAGGAGCAGTGCTCGCTCCACATCACCGCGTACATCGCCAACTCGAGGTGGTTGGGGGGACGGCCCAGGATCTCCGCGATGCGCTCGGCCTCGTCGTCGGTCAGGCCCAGTGCCCGGTGCATCTCATCAGGAGAAACAGCCATGGCGGGAAGCTACTCGTCGTCTCCGCAGCGGGCGGGAACAGGCGAAATCGAGGGTTTGGCAAAGCGGCAAATAAGAGCGATACTGTGGCCGATGCCGACCGCCAAGAACCGCACGAAGTCCCCGATGTCCAAAGAGCACAAAGACGCCCTCGCGGTAGGCCGTGATGAGGGGCGGGCCGTGCGCCGGTACCTGGAGGCGTTGGAGCTGCACAAGCCCCGGCGGGGCCGTAAGCGGACGCCGGAGTCGATACAAAGGCAGCTCGCTGCCATCGAGGAGGATCTTGGCAATGCCGACCCGCTGTCGAAGGTGCAGCTGATCCAGCAGCGCATGGACCTGCAGAAGGAACTGGAGGCCAAGAGCCAGGCCGTCGACCTGAGCGAGCTCGAGGAGGGCTTCGTCAAGGCGGCCAAGGGCTACGGGCAGCGCAAGGGGATCAGTTACGCGGCATGGCGGGAGGCCGGCGTCGATGCCGCGGTGCTGAAGAAGGCCGGAATCAGCCGGTCCGAGTAGCTGCCGGGACCAACCCTTCGCTGCTGTCGCGGGCAGCGGCACCGAGGAACGACCGCAGCAACACCGCTCCGTCCACCGAGCCCAACAGCGGGTCGGATGCGCGTTCGGGATGGGGCATGAGGCCGACGACGTTGCCGTTCGCATTGCGGATTCCGGCGATGTCGCTCACAGAGCCGTTGGGGTTGTCGACGTAGCGCAGCACGATGCGGTCCTCGGCCTCCAACGCCGCCAAGGTCACGTCGTCGCAGGTGTAATTACCCTCGAAGTGATTGATGGGGATTCGCAGGACTGCCCCCGATGTCGAGCCGGCAGTGAGCACCGATTGGGTGGAGCAGACGACCAGCTCGACGCTGCTGCAGATGAACTTGAGGCCCCGGTTCTTTTGCAGTGCACCAGGGAGAAACCCAGCCTCGGTCAGGACCTGGAAGCCGTTGCAGATGCCGAGGACGGGGCCGCCGGCATCGGCGAAGTCCCGCACCGCCGACATCACCGGGGAGAAGCGGGCGATCGCTCCGGGGCGCAGGTAGTCGCCGTGGGCGAACCCGCCGGGCAGGACGACGGCGTCGAAGCCGGCGACCGAGTTGGCACCGTGCCAGACGAGGTCGGCCTGCCCCCCCAGGGACTCCACCGCCTGCACCACGTCGTGCTCGCAGTTGGAGCCGGGGAAGACGACGACGCCGACGCGGGTGGTCATGCCGGGCCGACGGTGACGCTGGCGTCCTCGATCACCGGATTGGTGAGGAACCTCTTGCACAACTCCTCGACGGTGCCGCGGGCGGATTCCTCGTCGGGAGAGTCGATCGTGAAGCGGATGGCCTTGCCCACGTGGACGCCCTCGATGTCGTCGAAGCCCAGCGCCGGCAGAGCCCGCTCGATGGTGGAGCCCTGGGGGTCGGCGATGCCCGGTCGCAAACTGACCTCCACCAGCACGTCGAAGCGCACGAGCCCACCCTACCGACGGGAGGGCTAACCCGTGGTGACGCCGGGCCAGTCGTCGAGGCGGAGCCCCGTGATGCGCTCGTAGGCGGCCCGGTAGCGGGCCCGGGAGGCCTCCACCACCTCGTCGGGGAGCGGGGGCGGGGGCGGGGTCTTGTCCCAACCCGAGGCCTCGAGCCAGTCGCGCACCGGCTGTTTGTCGAACGAGGGGGGCGTCCGCCCCGGCTCCCACTCCGATGCGGCCCAAAAGCGCGACGAGTCGGGAGTGAGCACTTCGTCGCACAGGCAGAGCCGGCCGTCGATGAAGCCCAGCTCGAACTTGGTGTCGGCGATGATGATCCCCCGCTCGCCGGCCCAGGCAGCGCCGGCGGAGTAGGCGGCCAGGCTGATCTCCCGGGCCTCGGCGGCGACCTCGGCGCCGACGATCTCGCAGGCTCGGTCGAACGAGATGTTCTCGTCATGGCCCGACTCGGCCTTGGTCGATGGGGTGAACACCGGCTCGGGCAAACGGTCCGCCTCTCGGAGGCCGGGCGGGAGCGGGCTTCCGTGCATCGTCTGGCTCGTCCGGTACTCGGCTAGCGCCGAACCCGACAGGTAGCCGCGGACGATGCATTCGATCTTGAGCATGTCGGCCCTGCGCACCAACATCGTGCGCCCTGGGAGGTCGGGCAGGCCCGAGGCCTCCGGGGGGAAGTCCGAGGCGTCGACGGAAACCAGGTGGTGGGGCGCCACCGAGCTCAGGTGGTCGAGCCAGAAGGCCGTCATCGCGGTGAGGACCCTTCCCTTGTCAGGGATGGGCTCGTCGAGCACGACGTCGAAGGCAGAGATGCGATCGGAGGCGACGAACAACAGGTTGCCGTCGCCGGTGTCGTAGATGTCTCGCACCTTGCCGCTGTAGAGGTGGCGCAGCGTCACAGGATGGCTCCCGGGTGGTAGTGGGCGGCCTCCGGGTGGGCCGCCACCACATCGTGGACGCGGCGGACGAAGGCCTGGACCTGGAGCGGCGCGGCGCCCACGAACGACAGCGGCTCGCCCATGAGCGCGTCGAGCTGGGCCCGCTGCATTCCCACCCGCTCGTCGCCCGCCAGGCGGTCGAGCAGGTCATTGCTGTCGCCACCTCGGCGCAGCGCCGTCGCCGCCGCCACCGCGTGCTCCTTCACGATCTCGTGGGCCGTCTCGCGACCCATGCCCGTCTGCACGAGCGCCAGCAGGATCTTGGTGGTGGCCAGGAAAGGCAGGTACCGGCGCAGCTCCCGGTCGATCACGGCGGGATGGACCTCGAGCTCGTCGAGGACGGTGAGCAAGGTCTCGAACAGCCCGTCGATGGCGAAGAAGGCGTCGGGGATGGCCACCCGGCGCACAACCGAGCAACTCACGTCGCCCTCGTTCCACTGGTCTCCCACCAGCGCGCTCACCATGGCGAGGTGGCCGGCCAGCACCGCGGTGAGGCCGTTGATCCGTTCCGCTGAGCGGGTGTTCATCTTGTGGGGCATGGCGGATGACCCCACCTGGCCGGCGCTGAAGCCCTCGCTCACCAACTCCTGGCCCGCCATCAGCCGGATCGTCCTCGCCAGGTTGGCCGGGCCCGACGCCGCTTGCACCAGGGTGGAGACCACCTCGAAGTCGACCGAGCGGGGGTAGACCTGGCCCACGTTGTCCAGCACCGCGGAGAAGCCGAGGTGCTGGGCCACCGCGGATTCGAGG
This sequence comes from Actinomycetota bacterium, assembly GCA_019348305.1. The sequence continues at coordinate 2,738 of JAHWJQ010000081.1, read as the reverse complement.
GCGTCCAGCTTGTCGGCATCGCCTCCGAGGAGGTCGAGTTGGTCCTGCTGAGTGCCGACGGGCCCCTTGATGCCCCGCAGGGGGTACCGGGCCAGCAGCTCCTCGGTGCGGGCGAAGGCCTGCAGGAGTTCCTCGCCGGCGTTGGCGAAGCGCTTGCCGACGGTGGTGGCCTGGGCCGGGACGTTGTGTGACCGACCCGTGACGGGCAGGCTCTCGTACTCGGCCGCCCGCGCCGCCAGCCGGGCCAGCACCGCCACCATCCGGTCGCGCACGAGCACGAGCGCCCAACGGACCTGCAGCTGCTCGACGTTCTCGGTGAGGTCGCGCGAGGTCATGCCCTTGTGGATGTGCTGGTGGCCGGCGAGCGCGCAGAACTCCTCGATGCGGGCCTTGACGTCGTGGCGGGTCACCCGCTCGCGGGCCTCGATGCTGTCGAGGTCGACCTTTTCCACCACCGCCTCGTAGGCCTCCACGACCCCGTCGGGCACCGCGACCCCGAGGTCACGCTGGGCCCGCAGCACGGCAAGCCACAGCCGGCGCTCGAGAACGACCTTGTGCTCCAGCGACCACAGCTCGACCATGGGGGAGCTGGCGTAGCGGTGGGCGAGGACATTGGGGACGTCGCGCTTGCCCGCGCTCACAGTCGCTGCGCCTTCCAGGTCGCCCGGTGCTTGTCCAGCCTGGCCGCGAGACCTTCGTCGGTGACGGCCAGGATCTGCACGGCCAGGAGCGCGGCGTTGCCGGCGCCGTTGATGGCCACGGTGGCCACCGGCATCCCGGGGGGCATCTGCACGGTGGCGTAGAGCGAGTCGACGCCGTCCAGGGCTCCGCCGCTCAAGGGCACCCCGATCACCGGCAGGGTGGTGTGGGCGGCGCACGCGCCGGCCAGGTGGGCGGCCATGCCGGCCGCCGCGATGATGACGCCGAAACCGTTGCCGCGGGCGGAGCCGACGAACTCCCGCACCGCCTCTGGGGTGCGGTGGGCGCTCATGGCCCACACCTCGTGCTCGACGCCGAAAGCGTCGAGCTGCTGGCGCGCCGGCTGCATCTTGTCGGCGTCGTTGGCCGAACCCATCAAGATGGCGACCTTCTTCGTCATTGGGCAATGTCCGTTCGGTAGTGGATGCCGGGCCAGGAGATCAGTCCGACGGCGTCATAGGCCCGCTCGCGAGCCGCAGCGACGGTGGGGCCGAAGGCGGTGACGTCGAGAACCCGCCCGCCGGCGGTGCGAAGCGTTCCGTCGGCGTCTTCGCACACACCGGCCCTGAACACCATGACGCCCTCCTGTCGCTGAGCATCGGCCAGCCCCTCGATCCGGTCGCCGGTGCGGCACGGGCCGGGGTAACCCTCGCTGGCCAGCACGACCGTCACGCAGGCGTCCTCGACGAAGGTCGGCTCGGTGCGAAGCTCGCCGTCGGCCGCCTCGGCGAGAAGGGCGGCGAGGTCGCCGGCGAAGCGGGGCAGCACCACCTGCGCCTCGGGGTCGCCGAAGCGCACGTTGTACTCCACCACCTTGGGCCCGTCCGAGGTGAGCATGAGGCCGGCGTAGAGGACGCCTCGGTAGTCGATGCCGCGGTCGCGCAGCGCGTCGAGCGTCGGCTGCACGATCGACTTGGCGATCTCCTCCTCGTCGACGTCGGCGACGGGAGAGAAGGCCCCCATCCCCCCGGTCATCGGCCCGAGGTCGCCGGTGCGGACACGCTTGTGGTCGCGGGCGGCCGGCAGGGGGACGGCGCGGCTGCCGTCGCAGACGCAGAGAAGGGACAGCTCCGGCCCCGTCATCGCCTCTTCGATGACCACGGCGCCGTGCTGGAGCTTTTCCCACACGTCGGAGCACGCGGCGTCGAACGAAGGGGTGACGGTGACGCCCTTGCCGGCGGCCGGGTAGTCGGTCTTGACCACGAAGGGGCCGGGGAGTGAGCTCAGGAACTCCACGGCGGGGCTGAGGCTGGTGAAGGTCCCGTGGCGGGCGGTGGGGATGCCGGCGTCGGCCAGGACCTCCTTCATCCAGGCCTTCGACCCCTCCAGGCGGGCGCCGTCGGCCCCGGGGCCGAACACCCGCTTGCCCGCCGCTCGAAGCTCGTCGGCCAAGCCGGCGACGAGGGGGAGCTCAGGGCCGATGACGACGAGGTCGGCGGCGTCGACCTCGTCGACCACCTCGGCAGTGCGCCCGAGCACCTCCCGCAGGGCGTGCTCCCGGCCCCCGCTTCCCACCACGTTGACCTTCATGCCGACAGCTGCACGAACTGGTCCCTGCCCGGCCCCACGCCGATCAGGTGGATCGGAACGCGGATCTGATCCTCGATCAACTCGACGAAGGCCTTGGCCTCGGCCGGCAAGTGCGACGGCTCGTGGGCATGCGAAAGGTCCGAGCGCCACCCGGCCAGCTCCTCGTAGACGGGAACCGCGTCGTGCAGATCGGACTGGTGATAGGGGAGGTCGTAGTGGCGCACGCCGTTGATGTCATAGGCGACGCACACTCGCACGGTGTCGAAGCCGTCGAGCTTGTCGATCTTGGTCAGGGCCAGCTCGGACAGCGAGTTGAGGCGGACGGCGTGGCGCGTCATCACCGCGTCGAACCAGCCGACCCGGCGGCGCCGCCCGGTGTTGGTGCCGTACTCCCCCGCCCGGTCGATGAGGTCGTCGGCGGCTTCGCCGAACATCTCGGTGGGGAAGGGCCCCGAACCGACGCGGGTGACATAGCCCTTGGCGATGCCGATGACCCGGTCGATGTGGCG
>JAHWJQ010000080.1 GCA_019348305.1 Actinomycetota bacterium | reverse complement strand
ATCCTCGACATCTTCGCCCAGAACGCCCGCACCGAGGAGGGCAAGGCGCAGGTCGAGCTGGCCCTGCTGCGCTACCGGCTGCCGCGCCTGCGGGGGAGGGGCAAGCAACTGTCCCAGCAGGCCGGCGCCATGGGAGGAGGGGCCGCCGGCGCCCCCATCGGCTCCCGGGGACCGGGCGAGACGCAGCTCGAGATCGATCGCCGGCGCCTGGTGCGGCGCATGCAGAAGCTGGAGGCGGAGCTGAGGGAGCTGCGCAGGCATCGCCAGGTCCAGCGCAAGCAGCGGCGCACCTCCCCCTTCCACACCGTCTCGATCGTCGGCTACACCAACGCCGGCAAGTCGACCTTGCTCAACCGCCTGACCGGCGCCGGCGTTCTCGCCGAGAACCGCCTGTTCGCCACCCTCGACCCCCGCACCAGGCGGCTCCAGCTGCCGGGCGGTGAGACGGTGCTGCTGTCGGACACGGTGGGCTTCATCCGCAAGCTGCCCCACCAGCTGGTGGAGGCCTTCCGCTCCACGCTGGAGGAGGTGGGCGAGAGCGACCTGCTGCTGCACGTGGTCGACGGGTCGGCGGCCAACCCGACCGAGCAGATCGAGGCGGTCCACGAGGTGCTGGCCGAGATCGGCGCCGACCAGCTGCCCGAGCTCGTCGCCTTCAACAAGGCCGACATCGCCCCGCCGGAGACCAAAGCGCTGCTGGCCGAGCACCCGGGGGCGGTGCTGATCTCGGCCGAGACCGGCGACGGCGTCGACGGGCTCTTGCGGAGCTTGGGCGACCGCTTGCGCGCTCTCGACTCGGTGCTCGAGCTGGTCGTGCCCTACGAGCGGGGCGACGTCGTGGCCGCGCTGCACCGCGAGGGCGAGGTCCTGGCCGAGAGCCACGAGGACGGCGCTACCCGCATCCGCGCCCGGATGGCCGGCTCGAGCGCCAACCGGTTCCAGGAGTTCGTCGTCAGCCCGGCGTGAGCGCCGGCGGTCCTAGTGTCGGCTGCCATGTCGGCCTCCACGCCCCGCTCTGATGGGCCGCTCAGGCCCTGGGTCCCGCCTCCCTACCCCTACGATCGGCTCGAGCCCATGCGGGCCAAGGCCGAGGCCCACGAGGGAGGCGCCGTCGACCTGTCCGTGGGAACGCCGAACGACGCCCCCCAGGAGTCGGTGCTGCGGGCACTGGCCTCCTCCGGCACCGAGCGGGGCTACCCCCCTTCGGTCGGGACGTTCGAGTTCAGAGACGCTGCCGTCTACTGGCTGCAGCGACGCCTCGGCGTGCAGGTGCCCCTCGACCAGGTGGCCGCCTGCGTCGGGACCAAGGAGTTCGTGGCCAGCCTTCCCCAGTACCTCAAGCTCCGCTCGCCCCAGCGTGACACCATCCTCTATCCGGCCCTCAGCTACCCCACCTACGCCATGGGTGCCACCCTGGCCGGCTGCCGGGCGGTACCCGTTGCCGTCGACGACCAGTGGCGCATCGACCTGTCCACGATCTCCGAGCAGGACGCGGCCCGGGCCCTGGCCCTGTGGGTCAACACACCGGGCAACCCGGCCGGCCAGCTCGACGATCTGGCCGCGGCGGCGGCCTGGGGGCGCGAGCACGACGTGGCGGTGTTCAGTGACGAGTGCTACGCCGAGTTCACCTGGGAGGGCCAGGCCCGATCCATCCTCGAACACGGCCTCGACGGCGTCGTCGCCGTCCACTCGGTCTCCAAGAGCTACAACCTGGCCGGCATCCGCGCCGGCTTCTACGCCGGCGACGCCGGCCTCGTCTCCTACCTCTCGGAGGTGCGCAAGCACGCCGGCCTGATGGTCCCCGGTCCCAGCCAGGCGGCGGCCGCGGTGGCCCTGGAGGACCCTGGGGCGGTGCTCGACCAGCGGGGGCGCTACTGGGAGCGCCTGGACTTCTTCGCCCGCGTGCTGGCGGCGCGGTCACCGGGCACCAAACCGCCCCAAGGCGGGTTCTACCTCTGGGCCGCCGCGCCGGGCGGCGACGCCTGGGCTTTCGCCGAGCAGCTGGCCGCCGAGGGCGGGGTGCTGGTGACGCCCGGGGACACCTTCGGCCCCCAGGGAGCGGGGTATGTGCGGGTGGCCATGGTGCAGCCCATGGAGCGCCTGCAGCTGGTGGGCCGGCGCCTCAGGGCTGCCTGAGCCCGTTTTCACCAAGTGCCCGTGTTGTTCAACAACTGATTGCGTGGGGTTCACCGAGGGGGTAGGAACGCCTCGTTGAACAACCGACGGCGGGCCGGTTCTCGGGCCCGCCCTGCCCAGATGGAGAGACCCATGATCAGGAGGGCTCGTTCCAGCCGCTCGTCAGCACTCGCGGCTGTCGCAGCGCTGGTGTTCATTGCGGGGGCCTGCGCCCAAGAGGAAGCCGGCACCGGGGGAGAGGCGGGCGGCGGTGAGCCGAGGAAGACCGCCATCACCGTGTCGGGGCCGGAGACGGGGGCCGAGGCCGACGGCTTCACCGCGGCGCTCACCGCCTTCACCGAGGAAAGCGGAGTGCAGACCAGCTACACCGGGTCCCGCGACTTCGAGACCCAGATCCGGGTGGCGGCCGAGGGGGGCGACCTCCCCGACATCGCCGTCATCCCCCAGCCGGGCCTCGTGAAGGATCTCGCCGACAAGATCACGCCGGTCCCCAAGGAGCTGCTCGACGAGCACCGCGACCAGTTCAACCCCTACCTCTGGGACCTGGTCACGGTGGGCGGGAAGGTGCTGGGGGTCCCCAACAAAGCCGACGTGAAGAGCCTCGTGTGGTACTCGCCCAAGACGTTCAAGTCCAAGGGCTATGAGATCCCGGACACCTGGGACGAGCTGATGTCGCTGCAGGACAGGATGAAGGCCGACGGCATCGCCCCGTGGTGCATCGGCATCGAGTCGGGTGACGCCACCGGCTGGCCTCTCACCGACTGGATGGAGGACCTGATGCTGCGCCTCCACGGCCCCGACGTCTACGACCAGTGGGTGGCCCACGAGATCCCCTTCAACGACCCCAAGGTGGCCAAGGCAGCCGAGATGATCGAAAGGATCTGGTTCACGCAGGGCAACGTGCTCAACGGCCGCCAGTCCATCGCGTCGACGGGCTTCGCCCAGGCCGGCCTGCCCATCGTCGACGGCAAGTGCGGCATGCACCGCCAGGCCAACTTCTACGCCGCCCAGTTCAAGGACAAGGGCAACGTGACCTTCGGTGACGACGGGGACGTCAGTGCCTTCTACCTGCCGACCATCGACGACAAGTTCGGGAAGGTGATGCTGTCGGGCGGCACCTACGTCGTCGCCTTCAACGACAACGAAGCCACCCTGGAAGCCCTCAAGTTCCTGGCCAGCCCGGAGTACGCCGACGCGCGCAACGAGGCAGAAAAGGGCGGCTTCATCTCCCCCAACAAGGAACACGACAGGTCGAAGTACGCGGACGACCTCGACCGCACCCTGGCCGAACTGCTGGTCAAGAGCGACCCCGTGCGCTTCGACGGCTCCGACAGCATGCCCAGCGAAGTGGGCGCCGGGTCGTTCTGGAAGGAAGGCACCAACTGGGTGCTCGGGTCATCCGACGCCAAGACGTTCCTCAACAACGTCGAAGCGTCCTGGCCGAAGTCCTAACCGACGGCCGTGGACACGCTCGTCTCCACCGTGGTGGGGGTGGTCGCGGCTCTGGCCGTCGTCGCCGGCCTGTTCACCGCCCTGAACCTGGCCCTCGACCGCACCGGCCAGCGGTGGGAGACGCGCCTGCGCCCGTGGCTGTTCGTGGGGCCGGCCCTGGTCTTCCTCGTTGCCGCGCTCATCATCCCCGCCATCCGGACCATCGCCCTGAGCTTCCGGGCCGGCCGGCGGGGAGAGGGGGGCTTCAGCCTGGCCCAGTGGCGGGCGGCCCTTGCCGACCGCAACGTCATCAGCTTCGACGGCTTGGGCCAGGTCCTCACCAGCCGGCTCTTCCTCGCCGCCCTCGTGCTGGTGGTGGTGGGCGTCGCCGTCGCCCGGGCCAGCGCGGCGCGGGGCACGGGTTCGGGCCAGGCCCTCGACCTGTCCCACCCGTTGGCTTCGACCGCCCTCGCGGTTGCCGTCATCGCCGCCCTGCTGGCGGTGTTCTCGACGCTGCGAGGGATCATCTGGAACAACCTCTGGTGGGTGGCGGCGGTGGCCGGGCTGGCCACGCTGTTCGGCTTGGCCCTGGCCGTGCTGGCCGACCGTTCCCGGAACGAGACGGCGGCCAAGACCCTGATCTTCATGCCGATGGCCATCTCCCTCGTGGGGGCGGCGGTCATCTGGAAGTACGTCTATGACACCCCGGGTGCGGGCCAGGCCGAGGGCCTGCTCAACGTCTTGTGGCCCGGCGACCCCATCGACTTCCTGCGGGGGACCTCGAGCGCCGGCACCATCGCCCCGTGGAACAACTTCTTCATCATGATCATCATGATCTGGATCCAGAGTGGCTTCGCCATGGTGGTGCTGTCGGCGGCCATCAAGGGGGTGCCGACGGAGTTGTTGGAGGCGGCCCGGGTCGACGGCGCCAACGAGGTGCAGGTCTTCTGGAGGGTGACCCTGCCCCAGATCACCCCAACGATCGCGGTGGTGGTCACCACCCTGACCATCACGGTGCTCAAGATCTTCGACCTCGTGAAGGCCACCACCGGGGGGGCGGCGGGCACCGACGTGCTGGCCAACCGGATGTACGAGGGCCTGCGCAACGGCAACTTCACGTCCTCGGCCACCTTCGCGGTGATGATCCTCGTGCTCGTGCTGCCCGTGATGTGGGTCAACATCCGCCGCACCCGCCAGGAGGTGGGGGTGTGAGCCCAAGGATGGTGCGCCAATGACCATTCAGGCGCCGCCGCCGCCCGTCGCGGTGGCCACCGGCGCGGCAGTGGCCACCCGGGTGACGCCCGAGCCGGTGGGGGCTCGTACCCATCGGGTGCTGGCCACCGTGCCCACCGCGGTTCTGTGGGCCCTGGTGATCCTCTGGACGATCCCCACCTTCGGGTTGCTCGTCAACTCCCTGCGGCCGGGGGCCGAGCAGTTCACCTCGGGCTGGTGGGAGACCTTCACCGACCCCACGGTCACGACCGACAACTACCAGCGGGCCTTGTTCGAGCCGCCGGGCGGCTCACTGCCGTTCTGGAGAGCGCTGCTCAACTCCTTCGCCATCGCCATCCCGGGTACGGCCGTGCCCATCGCCATCGCCGCCGCGGCCGCCTACGCCTTCGCGTGGATGGACTTCAAGGGGCGCCACTGGTTGTTCATCGCCGTGCTGGCCATGATGGCCGTACCGGTCCAGATGGCGCTGGTCCCGTTGCAGCAGCTGTACTCCAACGGTGCCCACCTCACCGTGGCCGGGACGACCTACATCGTCTTCCCCGACCTCGACCTCAACAACAAGCCCATCGCCGTCTGGCTGGCCCACACCGCGTTCGGCCTGCCCCTGGCCATCTACCTGCTGCACAACTACATCGCCTCCCTGCCCGGTGACGTCTTCGAGGCCGCCCGCATAGACGGCGCCACGCACTTCGGCATCTTCTGGAGGATCGTGCTGCCGCTGGCCAAGCCGGCCATCGCCGCCTTCGCCATCTTCCAGTTCCTCTGGGTCTGGAACGACTACCTCGTCGCCCTCATCTTCCTCAGCCAGAACAAGGCAGCCAGCCCGCTCACGGTGCAGCTCGTGAACCTCGTGACCTCGAGGGGGCAGGGCACGGAGTTGCTGCCGGCCGCCGCGTTCATCTCGATGGTCGTGCCGCTCATCATCTTCTTCTCGCTGCAGCGCTACTTCGTCCGAGGCCTTCTGGCCGGGTCGGTGAAGGGCTGAGCCCGTGGACCCCTCATAGGAGGACAGCCTTGGCCACCGTCGTGCTCGACAACGTCAACAAGAAGTACCCGAACGGGTTCCACGCCGTCCACGACCTCGACCTCGACATCAAGGACAGCGAGTTCCTCGTACTGGTGGGACCCTCTGGCTGCGGCAAGTCCACGGCGCTGCGGATGGTGGCCGGCCTCGAGAGCATCAGCTCGGGCACGTTGACCATCGGCGACCGGGTGGTCAACGACGTCCACCCGAAAGACCGTGACATCGCCTTCGTCTTCCAGAACTATGCCCTCTACCCGCACATGACCGTACGGGACAACATCGGCTTCGCCCTCAAGCTGCGCCACACGCCCAAGGCCGAGATCGACCAGCGGGTGGCCGAGGCGGCGCGGCTGCTCGAGCTGACGAGCTACCTCGACCGCAAGCCGGGCCAGCTGTCGGGGGGCCAGCGCCAGCGGGTGGCGATGGGCCGGGCCATCGTGCGCCGGCCCCAGGTCTTCCTGATGGACGAGCCACTGTCGAACCTCGACGCCAAGCTGCGGGTCCAGATGCGGGCCGAGATCAGCCGGCTCCAGCACAACCTCGGCGTCACCACCATCTACGTGACCCACGACCAGACCGAGGCCATGACCATGGGGCACCGGGTGGCGGTGCTCTCCGATGGCTACCTGCAACAGATCGACACGCCGCAGAACCTCTACGACCGTCCCGACAACGTCTTCGTGGCCACGTTCATCGGCTCCCCCCAGATGAACCTGGTGCTGGGCACGATCGACTTCGAAGGCGGTGAGAGCGGCTCGGGGTCAGCCGGGGTGACGATCGGGTCGCGCCGCCTCGAGATCCCGCGCCAACGGCTGGCTGACAGCCCCCGGCTGCGGGAGTACGACGGCCGCGACGTGGTCGTCGGCATCCGGCCCGAGAACCTGGAGGACGCGGCAGTGGACAAGGGTGCCGACCCTGCCCGCACCCTCCCGGTCCGGGTGCTGCTGCGTGAGGGGCTGGGCTCCGAGGTCGTCGTGCACGCCCAACTCGACGCTCGGGCTCCGGCCATCCGGACCTCCCAGGGCGAGAACACCATCCTCACCGAGGGCGACGCCGTCGGCATCATCGCCCGCCTCGATCCCCGCACCACGGTCGCCATCGACGAGCCCGCCACGTTCACCGTCGAGGTGGAGCGGCTCCACTTCTTCGACCCCGACACCAACCTCGCCATCCGAGAGTAACGCCGGCGGTGCGGCTGCAGTTCGTTCCCGGGCGCCAGCCGCTGGCCCTGTTGGACCTGCCTTGGTCACTCCCTCTGGCCGAGTGGATCGACGAGCGGCTGGTGCGCGGCGTGAGCCGCCACGTCGTGCGCTTCGTTCTGTCGAACCTGCTGTTCCGCCGCGACGCCGGCTCGTTCATGGCCTACCTGGTCGACGCCGAGACAGCCGAGCACCACCAGCCCCTCCCCGACGGGATGCGGCTGGCCGACGTCGAGACGGCCAAGGAGAACCTGGCCGGCGGTCTGCTCGATCTCCAGGCCGCCAACCGGCTCTCGGAGGATCTCAACGTCGTCGCGTTCGCGGAGACCTTCGAGCATCGCTACCACCTGCTCTGGGACGAGCTGACCGGCACCCAGGACATGGACTTCGAGGACCGCCACCTCATCGAGTGCCGCCTGCGCCGCCTCAACGGCCTGGGCTTCGACGTCGGCGAGCTGGTCGTCGAACACGAGGTGGGAGGCCAGCGCCTGCGGGTGACACCGGCGCTGGTCGAAGAGGGCCATCACAGCCGCGAGCTGAACCGCCGCACGGGCTTGCAGGTACAGGAGAACCAGGCCCGCCGCCTGCTCAACGACATCGCCGCCTACGGCGCCCACCTGAGCGCCGCGAGCGGATCCGCCCTGCCTCCCGCAGTGGTCGCGGCCCGCTGGATCGCCGACGTCTACGAGCCCATCGTGGCCGCCGTACCCCCTGAGCTCAGGGGCAGCCGGGAGGCCCCTGAGCTGTTCCACGAACTCCTCGAGCACCGGCACTTCCTCTCCGAGGCCGCCGCCCGCCCCGTTGACAACGAGGTCGCCCTGGGTTCCTACATCGATACGGTGCTGCGAGCCCGCCCGCAGGAGCGGATCCTGCTGGAAGGCGAGTGACCGCTCACGCGCCTCCCCGGCGGGGGTCGAGGGCGTCGTTCAACCCGTCGGCCAGGAGGTTGAGGCCCAAGATGACGGCGCCGATGGCGATCCCGGGGAAGGCGGCCATCCACCACGCGATGCGCAGGAAGCGTTGGGCGTTGTAGGCCAGGCCACCGAGGCTCACCAGCTCGGGGTCACCAAGGCCGAGGAAGGCGAGCCCGGCCTCCACCAGCACGACCTGGGAGGCGGTCAGGACGATCACGACGATCAGCGGCGGCAGCGCGTTGGGCAGCAGGTGGCGCATGACGATGCGCAGCGTCGGTGCCCCGGAGGCCTGGGCGGCGAGCACGAACTCCGTCGACCGCAGCGACGCGCTCTCGGCCCGCACCACCCGGGCCAAGAGCGGCCACGACGTGAGCCCGAGGAGCACCACCAGGCGCTCGGTGCCGGGGCCGAACAGGGCGATGGCCACCACGGCCAGGAAGAAGCGGGGAACCACCTGCACGAACTCGGTGAGGCGCATGAGCGCGCTGTCGACCAGCCCCCAGCGGTAGCCGGCGGTGAACCCGACGACCAGCCCGACCACGGTCGACAGGGCGGTCACGCCGGCGACGATCAACAGCGACGTGCGCACCCCGTGCACCACGCCGGCGAACAGGTCGCGGCCCAGGTCGTCGGTGCCCATGGGGTGGGCCCCGCCGGGAGGGCGCAGCGGCGGACCGGCGAGGCGGAAGGGATCGCCGGGGGCGATGGCATCGGCGGCCAGTGCGACGGCGATCACCGCCAGCGTGAGCAAGGCGCCTACCAGGCCCGCCGGCAGCCGCAGGGCGACCCGCAACGGGTGCCACCGCCGCCGGAGGTTCGCCGGGGAGTCGAGG
>JAHWJQ010000007.1 GCA_019348305.1 Actinomycetota bacterium | reverse complement strand
CAGCGCCGAAGCCGTGGAGCTGTTGTTGTTGACCCGGGCCCACGAGGTGCCGATCGCCGAGCTGTGCCAGCGCAGCGGTGAGTCGCCCCAGACGGTGCGCCGGCGCCGGCTGCGCGCTGAGAACCGCCTGAGGGCGGCGGTGGCGGCCGCCGCCTGAGATTCCCGGAGAAAATCCGAGACCCCTGTCGCGTCCGGCCGCACCTGGCGCGCATACCTGGGCTGTAGGGGAAATCCACGATCCGAGGGGACAAGCCGTGGCACCAACCGACACCAGCTCCCAGCCCGTCACCCTGGTACCTCGCGCGCTCGACGACGTGAGCGAACAGGAGCTTCGAGCCGTGGTCGAGCGCTCCTGGAGTCGGCTTTGCTCCATCGTCGACCGCACTATGGCTTCGGGCCGCTTCGTCGACCGCACGCTGCTTGTCGACCTCGGTCGCTGGCTCGACGGCGCCGGCACGGCCGTGCGCGCCTACGAGCGGCTGGTGGTGCGGCTTCGCGACCAGGCGCTCCAGCCGCAGGGGGAGTGCCCCGACGGGTCGGACCCGGTGGCCAACCGGCCATGAGGGCCAAGGACCACCGCCCCGACGCCGATCGCGGGCCCGTGGACGCCGCCCCCGCCCGCAGCGGTGGGCTCCCCAGGGTCTACGCCGTGCGTGCCACCACGGTGGCGCTGTGGGTGCTCGTGGCCGTGGGTGCCATGGCCGGCGTTGCGGGGCTGGTCACCCGCACCACCCCGGCCACCGCCGCAGCGGTCGATCCGCCACCGCCGTCGGTGGCGGTCGAGGGCTTCGCCGAGCTCTTCGTGGCCACCTACCTCGGCGCCGGCGAGGAGGACCGCGACGAGGCGCTGGCCCCCTTCTACCCGGGGGCGAGCCTCCAGCTGGAGCCCAACCTCGCCACCCTCTACGTCACCCGTACCGCCACCGTGGCCGCCTCGGAGGTCTCGGAGGGCTACTGGGCGGTCACCGTGGGGGCCGAGGTCCTCGAGCCCGCCGCCGAGGACGCCTACCGCCCGGGCGGCACCCGCTTCTACCAGGTGGGGGTGGTCGAGGCCGACGGTGCCCTGGCGGCCACCTCCCTGCCCGGCCAGGTGCCGGCGCCGGCCACCGCCGAGGCGCCCGAGCTCGGCGTCGAGGGCTTCCGCCGAGCCGACGGCTCTGAGCCCACCACCGAGGCGATGCAGGGCTTCTTCGCCGCCCTGGTGGCCGGTGACGGCGAGCTCGACCGCTACGTCGCTCCCGGGACCGGCCTGCGGGCCGTGGACCCCGCCCCCTACGCCAGCGTCGAGGTCGAGCGGGTGGCGCTGCGGAGCCTCAACGAGGCCGAAGACGCCTACCTCGCTCTGGTTGAGGTGGCTGCCACCGACGCCGCCGAGCGCACCCAGGTCTTCCACTACGCCCTCGAGCTCGCCATGCGAGAGGGCCGGTGGGAGGTAACCGAGCTCCTGCCGGCGGTCCCCCTGGACCGCTGAGGGGCTCACCTCAAACCCACGAGACAGGAAGAAGGAGAAGGAAGATGTTGGACTTTCTGAACAGCAAGTTCGGCGAGATCGAGGCGGTGATGAACGGGGGGATCCTCCTCGCCGCCATCGCCTCGATCGCCATCGTCTACTACCGGACCAAGGCCCTGGTGGCCACCGCCGGTGCCTTCCTGGTGGCCGGCCTGGTGGTGTGGGGCACGGCCAACGTGGAGTGGTTCTCCGACAAGATCGGCGAGGAGAGCTCGCTCGGCCCGGCCCCCTCGGCCGAGGTCGTGGTCCTGCCCGGGCCAGCTTCGTCCGCCGCCACCTCGATCGCCGCCTGACAAAAAGCCCAGGCGTATCGAGATGAACGAGGCCAGAGCACCTGACGCGCGCCTGACGTGTCGCTCCTACACCCATGCCCGGCGCCACCCCTGGGTCATCGGCAAGATCGGCGGCTGGGCGCTGCCCACACCGCTGTCGCCGACCCAGCTGCTGGTGCTGGTGTCGTCGTTCCTGGTGCTGTTGTGGACCCGGGCGCTGTGGGCGCATCTGCCCGGGGTCATCAACCTGACGGTCCAGGCCGGCCTGCCGATGGTGTTGTCGTGGATGGTCCGCCATGTGCGCATGGAGGGCCGGTCCCCGCTGCGGATGATGGCGGGTGCGGTGGTTTACGCCTCTGCGCCCAAGGCCGGCACCCACAACGGGCGCCCCTACCGTGAGGGCGGGCCTCGGGCGATGACCGGGGCCCGCTTGTTCGTCGCCGCCACCCCTGAGGCGGCATCGCCGGCGGCGTGGGTTCCAGGTGGGGTAGCTGCGCCCCCACGACGCCGGCGGAGGGGCTGAGCATGCGCTTCCCCGCCCGCTTCATCGCCGGCAACCTCATCTGGACCCGCGACGCCACGGTGTGGGCGGTCTATCGGGTCACGCCCGTGACCTACCCGTACCTGTCGGTGCGCGAGAAGCTGCAGCTCCACGCCCGTACCCGCGCCGCCCTGCTGGCGCTGCCGGCCCAGAGCATGGTGCTGTCGCTGTGCCGGCGCATCGACCCCCACGCCGTGGCCGCCGCCATGGTTGAAGGGGTCGACCTGGCCCGGGCACCGGCGTGGCAGGAGGTGGCTCGCTCCACCCTCGAGGCGCTGCAGGAGACCCATGCCTCCGAGCGGCTGCACTTCGTGGCCGTGGAGCTCCCCGGGGAGTCCCGCGCCACCTCGATGCGCAGCGTCCTCTCCGCCGGGGCCTCCTCGGTGGCTGAGGGCTTCGGGCTGTCGCCGGCGCCGGTGCGTGCCCGAGACGTCGACGCCCGGCGGCGCCAGGCCAACCAGGTCAGCGCCCAACTCGGAGCGGTGTTGGACATGCGGCCGGCCTCGCCGGGCGAGATCCGCTGGATCTACGCCCGGGCACCGCGCCGGGGCCTCGACGAGCCCTTCCTCGACGAGAGCTGGGAGCCGAAGCTGCACATGCGCGGCGACGGCCCCAACGCCACCATGTCGGGCCCGAGCCTGGTCAGCCTGGGCGACGCCGTGTTCAAGGAGGGCGGCAACGCCGACGACGCCGACCGGCCCCGCAAGCACCGCCGCTACCTCAGGGTGGAGACCGAGGCGGGCGTTGCCTACCAGACCTTCGGTTGCGTGGCCGAGATGCCCCACCACTTCGCCTTCCCCGACGGGGGGGAGTGGTTCTTCCGAGCTGATGCCACCGGAATACCCGTCGACTGGTGCGCCCGGATCAAGGCCGTTCCCAACCAGGAGGCCCAGCACAAGGCCAAGCGCCAGGCCCGCCAGCTCGTGGGCCAGGTGGGGGAGTACGAGGGCGAGACCGCCGGCGTCCCCCACACCGTGACCGAGGCCATGGAGGGCGTCGACGACGAGCGCTTGCAGCTGGCCGCCAACCCGGGGGACCCCGAGTTCCAGACCACCATCATCTTTTGCACCTGGGCCGACAACCTCGTCGACCTCGAGACCCAGGCCGAGCAGCTGCGCTCGACCTATGAGATCAACGAGTACGCCCTGCCCCGGCCCACCGGCGGCCAGCAGGCGCTCTTCGGGGCGATGCTGCCCGGTACCTCGACGCCGGTGGTGGCCCGGGACTACACCCAGTACCTCCTGCCCCGGGATCTCGCCGCCGGCATGCCCTTCGCCGGCTGCGCGGTGGGCGACCCCAGGGGGATGCTGCTCGGTGCCAGCCTCGACGGCGGGACCTTCCAGCCCGTGTTGTTCGACCCCGCCTACGGACCGTCCATCAACCGCTCCGGTTCGCTCGGCGGCTTCGGGGCGCTCGGAAGCGGGAAGTCCTACGCCATCAAGAACATCGCCTGGGCCACCCTGGCCCGGGGCGGCCAGGTCGTGGTCATGGACCGCACGGTGACCGGCGAGTACGTCCGCTTCGCCGACGTCGCCCCGGCCCGGTCCCAGATCGTGCGCCTCAATGCCGCCGCGCCGATCTGCCTGGACCCCCTGGCGGTGTTCTCGGGGGCGGAACGGGTCCAGTACACGGTGGGGTTCCTGACCTTGCTCACCGGCTGCTCGCCCGGCGAGATCGAGGGGGTCGCCCTCGACGAGGCGGTGCGCGCCGCGGCGCAGGACCCCAACGCCCGCCTGGGCGACGTCGTCGAGCTGCTGCGCCAGATGTCGGGCGAGGACCCCCACGCCATGGTCGGCTACCGCAAGCTGCGGAGCTTCGCCGCCAACGGCCTGGCCCAGCTCGTCTTCGGCGACGGCAAACCACTCACGCTCGACGCCGACTACATCGTGTTCCACACCGCCGGGCTGGAGCTGCCCAAGCGGGAGGCGCTGGAGAGCCCCCATCTGGCCAGGATGCTGCTGCCCGAGCAGATCTTCAGCCAGGCGCTGCTCTATCTGCTCGCCGCGGTGGCTCGAAAGGTCACCTTCTCCAACCCCCGGCGTTTTGCCGCGGCGCTGTTCGACGAGGCGTGGGCGCTGACCTCGAGCATGCAAGGCCGGGCCCTGGTGCTCGACGGCATCCGAGACGGGCGCAAGCACAACGCCGCGGTGTGGCTGTTGAGCCAGCACCCCGACGATCTCGGTGACGACGCCCTGGCCCACCTGCTCGAGAACCGCCTGGTGTTCCGCCAGACCCGGGGCGCAGCCGCCGCCGCGCTGCGCTTCCTCGGGATGGAGGTCTCCGAGGAGGCCATCCAGCAGCTGGAGAACCTCGACGCCGGGCGTTCGCTGTTTCGCGACGTACGGGACCGCGTCGGCTTCATCCAGGTGCTCGAGGCGCCCACCGCCGAGCTGCACGCCGCCTTCGACACCAACCCCAACCGGGTGGTGGTGGACGAAGACCAGGAGCGGGAAGCCGAGCCCGTCGCGGTGGCGGCCATGGCCGCCACCGCCCTCGAGTCTGTGCCCGTCGCGCCCCAGGACGAGGTGGCCGGCCCAGCCCCAGCGGCGCCGGCGCGGCTGGTGGTGAGCCGGGCCGACGACGTCGACGAGGACCTCGGGGAGGAGTGGCCCGACCCCGACGAGGCCGACGCCGGCGTTCCCGTGGCCAGCTCTCGGTACGGCTGATGGCGTCGCCGCTGGCCGGGGCGCTGGTGGTGCGCCGGGCGGCGATCTCGCGCCTCGCCCACGTGGTGGCGCTGGCGGTGATCGGGGCCCTGGCTGTGTCGTTCTGGCTGGCGACGGCGGTGGCCAGCGCCCCCTCGGCATCGGCCGCCCCGCTCCCGCCGCCTCCCGAGGAGCCGGAGCGTTCCCCGGACGCCCCCGGGATCATGGAACAGCTCATCCCCGGCGAGAGCTACCCGGGCGCCTACCCGACCGAGAACTACGACATCGGCTACGACGAGGGGGCCTTCGACCACCTGGGGCGCAAGGCCCTGGGCTTCCTCACCGACCTCACCTTCGCCGGCTTGCGCTGGGTGGTGCGCGGCGGCATCTGGATCGTCGAGTGGGCATTCTCCTTCGGCTTCGCCGACACGCTGGCCCGCCCGGCGGAGAACGTCGCTCGGACCTACCAGGACCAGGTCGTCGACCGCACCGGCTTCGCCCACTTCGCCTTGGTGGTAGCGGCCGTCTACGGCGGCTGGCACATGCTGCGGGGGCGCATGGGCAAGGGGGCGGGGGAGTTCCTCCTGTCGGTGGTGGTGGGCGTGGTGGCCGCCATCGTGATGGTCAACCCGGCCGCCACGATGACCGAGGCGCTGTCCAACACCCGCCAGCTCTCGGGCGAGATCGGCGCCCTGGCCGTGGACTGCGATGACGCCGGCTGCTCGGCGCCGGCCGGGGCCACCGAGGGCGAGGAGTACGTGGCCATGGTGCGGCCGCTGACGGCGTCGATCCACCGCGCCTTCATCGAACAACCGCACGACCTCATCAACTGGGGCCGCCTCCTGCCCCCCGGGGCCTGCGCCGAGGTCCGCAACCGGGCGCTGGGGGCCGAGGAGGCGCCCTGGGGCAGCGACGACCAGCCCCGCGAGTGGATGCGAGAGGCCGGCTGTGACGACGAGTACGCCTTCAACCGGGACCCCTCTGCGGAGCGGCTGGTGGCCTCCGCGATGGTCGTTTTCGCTGCCCTGGTGGTGATGGTGCTGCTGGTGCTGGTGGCCGGCACCTTGGTGGCGGCCCAGCTCCTGGCTGTGGGACTCATCGCGGTGATGCCCTTCGCCCTGGCCAGCGGCGTCCTGCCCGGAGGTGGGCGCCAGATGCTGTGGCGATGGATCGCCGGGGTGTTGCGGGCCCTGGCCGCCATCTTGATGATGGCGGTGTTCCTGTCCTTCTTCCTGGTGTCGGTCAACGCCATGCTGGCGGCCACCGAGGCGGAATCGCTCTTCGTGCGCTTCGCCGTGCTGGATCTGCTCGTGATCCTGATGTTCGTGGTCCGCAGCCGGCTGTTGCGGGCGGGCAAGTCCCTGGCCGACAACGTTGGGCGCCGCCTGGAGGGAGCTCGCGTCGGCGGTACCAACGGTGGGGCCTGGATGCGCCCCGCCGCCGCCGGGGCAGCCGCCGGCGCCGGCGTCGCCGCGCTGTGGGACGAGAACAACCAGGAGGTGTCCAAGGTCGCCCGCCCGGCGCAGAACTTCGTGCACCAACGCCGCCAGGCCAACTACCAGCGGGCCATGACCAACCAGGCCAGGGCGAGCTCGGGAGCGGGCCAGCTGGCCGCGGCAGGAGTCGGCGCCGGCGGAGCTGGGGGCTTCGCCGCGGCCGGCGCCGACGGGAACGCTGGGGGGCCGCCGACCAAGGCGGGGCCGTTCAAGCGGGCGGGGCATCGGGTGGCGGCCAGCAAGCCGGGGCGGGTGGTGAACACGAGCGGGAAGATGGCCAAGACGACCGCTCGGCTGGCGTTCAACTCGACGGTGGGGGCGCCCGTGGCCGCACCTCGAGCGGCCCAGGCGGCCAAGAAGGCGGTCAGCACCAAGAAGGCCGAGGTCACCGAGGCGCTTTCCAGGCGAGTCGTCGAGCCCAGTCGCCAGTGGGGCCGGGAGTACCGGCACAACACCGCCGCGGTGGGGCGCTGGGCCACGAGCGTCACCCGCCGACCACACGACCGCTCGGGGGAGCGGGCCCGGCACTTCCACGGCCAGCACCGGGAGGCGGTCAACTCAGAGCTGGCCCGCACGGGTGCTGGCAGCCCCCAGCGCCGTCGCCTGATCGACCAGGCCCGCCAGGAGGGCCTCTCCACCACCAGGGCCCGCCGGCCGCCCAAGGGCCAGCCCAAGGACAAGTAGCGAGACATGCCGGCCCCGGTGCTGGCTGCGGCGGCCAAGAAGGCAGCAGGCGCAGCGGCGAGTAAGGCGGCCACGGCGGCCGCCCGGGCGGCGAGCTCGGAGTCCTCGGGACCCGAGCCCGGTGGTGGGATGCGCTGGCTGGTGCGCTCGGTGGCCATGGTGGTGGCCGGCAGCGTCTTCATGTTGGTGGTCGTGGTGCCGCTGTTGTTCTTCGGGGTGTCGGCGCCGCCGGCACAGGCCATCGGCGCGGAGGCGGCCGGGCTGCACCCGGTGGTGCTGGCGGCCTACCTGTCGGCGTCGAACCGCGCCGGCGAGCTCAGCCCCGGCTGTGTGGTCCGCTGGCAGATCCTGGCGGCGATCGGCCAGGTCGAGTCCTCCAACGTCGCCGGCCGACAAGTAGCCGAGAACGGCGACGTCACCCCTCGCATCATCGGCATCGCCCTCAACGGCTCTGGGGGCACCATGGCC
Source organism: Actinomycetota bacterium (assembly GCA_019348305.1). The sequence continues at coordinate 16,417 of JAHWJQ010000007.1, read as the reverse complement.
ATCCCCGACAGCGACGGGGGGGCCTGGGACGGTGACACGGTGTGGGACCGGGCGGTGGGGCCCACGCAGTTCATCCCGAGCTCGTGGCGGGCCTACGGCCAGGACGGCAACAGCGACGGCGTGGCCGACCCGCACAACGTCTACGACTCCTCGCTGGCCACGACGGTGCACCTGTGCGCCGGCAACCCCGTCGACCTGGCTGACCGGGACCAGCTGGCCACGGCGCTGCGCGGCTACAACAACTCCTCGAGCTACGTCAGCGAGGTGCTGAGGTGGGTCGACACCTACGACGGCATGGCCGCCGGCGTGACCATCGGTCCCGGCGGTGGGCCCCTCGAGCTGGTCACCGTCGGGGGCATCACCGTCGCCGCCCACGTGGCTCCCTACCTGGGCCAGCTGCTCGAGGCCGCCGCCGCCGACGGGCTCATGCTCAGCGGCTCGGGCTACCGCCCCATGCAGCGCCAGATCGAGCTGCGCACCATCAACGGCTGCCCGAACGTGTGGACCGCCCCGGCATCGAGCTGCCGCACGCCCACGGCCATCCCCGGGAGCTCGATGCACGAGAAGGGCGAGGCGATCGACTTCGACAACTGCTCTTCCCGCTCCAGTCGCTGTTTCGCCTGGCTTGACACCAATGCAGCTCGGTTTGGTCTATATAACCTCCCGAGCGAGCCATGGCACTGGAGTACAAGCGGCAGCTAGCTAAAGCCATGAACAACACTAGAAGGGTATCACACCGGAATGACCATGGCGGGCCCACCGAGAGACGCCCTAATGGGTGAGAACGGAGGGCCCGGGCTGGTGGCCGTGGGGCTCTTCGTCGTCCTGCTGGTGGCCGGCGTTGTCCGGGGGGTCGTCGGTGGGGAGGATCCCGAGACGGGGCCAGCGGCGCCGGCGGAGACCACGTCGACGAGGGGCCAGGCCAGCCCCAGCCCCACCTCGTCGACCACGAGCACCGTGGGGGAGAGGATCGAGGAGGCCCCGCCGCCGGAGCCGGCCGACGCCGGCGTCGACGTGGCGCCGGGCCCGGTTGCCCCAGTGGGCCCGGGCCTGCCCCCAGAGCTGGCCGAGCAGGCCCAGGCGGTGGCGACCGAGGTCCTTGTGGCCGACGTGTCGGGCGTGGGGCGCGAGCGCTTCGACGGCTACTGGGGCGAGGACCTCTACCGGCCGTGCTGTCGCGAGGTGGAAGTGCACACGTCGGTGGCTCGAGCGGTAGAGGGCCGCGACGGGATGGTGGTGGTATCGCTGGTCTGGTCGGCCGAGCGCATCGACGCCGGCCCACCCCGCGAGCAGGTGGAGACCGACGTCTACCTGATTGAGCGAGACGGGACTTGGGTGCCCACCCGGCCAGCCGAGGGCGGGGCGTAGCGCACCTGGCGCCCGGCGTCCTCCTGGCCAGCTCTCCGGGACTTTTCCCCGGCGGTGTCGCGTTTGGCCCTCGGTCACGCGCATACCTCGGTTGAGAGGCCCTCGTTGGCGAGGCCGCAGGGGAGGAGCGATGGGAACCGAAGCGCCGTGCAGCCCTCGAGCGAGGCCCGGGCGCCCCCAGGCCCCGGTCTGCGCCCGAGCCAGCGCCGCTCCGTGGCCATTTCGGATCGCGTGGTGCGTACCTACGTTCGCGCCCCGGTTCGCACCTTGGTTCGCACCTACGTTCGCACCTTGGTCCGGGCACCGGTCGCAGTGCCGTTCTGGCTTGGTAGCCATCACTGCTGCATACCGCTCATATGAGCGGTCACAGCCCGTCCTGACATGTAGTAGAGGGTTGGTGGCACCAGGCGGGGTGTCGATCAACAGGGCCGTGGTGCGGTGATGGCCCTACCTGAACTCGTGTCCGTGGTGGCCAGGAGTCTGGTGTCCGCTGGTCATGCGGCGGCATCGGCGCCGGCGTCAGCCGGGGCCGCAGGACAAGAAGGTGCGCCGAAGGCGCTCCGTCAAGTCCTTGAGTACGTGCCGTGGGCGATCGCGGTGATGGCCACGCTCGTCGTAGGAGTCGCGGTGGTGAGACGAGTGCAGGCGAGAAGAGCGCTGGCGACCAGAGTGGTGTTCGCGGCGTTGCCGACGGAATCGTTTGATCCCAGTCCCGAGGAGATCGTTCGCTTCGCTTTCCTCCTGCTCCGGTGCCGGCGTAGCGCTCGTGGTTTTTCGTCCCGACGGACGGATTCGGTCCGACTCAAGCTGTCGTCGCTTCCCGGTGGTCGCATGATCCAGTCCCTCGAAGGGCCGAGGCGTGCCGAGTCGGTGTTGCGCATGGGCGGCTACGCAGAGGTCGACCTCCGTCTTCCCGAAACGATGGATCTCGGTGCCCTCAGCTCCATAGCCACAGCTGCCTCTCACGATGAGCCCGAGGAGCCCGCCGAGGAGTCCCGAAGTCGAGACCGGTCCGTTCCCGAGCACGACCAAGACAGTGCCGGCGACTACGACCCGGCGGTGGCCTGATGGGCATGGTCTCGTGGCTGACCACCCTGTCCGGGGAACGGGAGGACGTCCCCCGACGGTTCGAGGCTCGGGCCGAGCTGACCCTGTCCCGAGATGACGCCCTGCCGCTGCGAGAAGTGCCTCTTCGCCCGGACCCGCTGACGCCCTTCGCCCGGGCCTACGCCCAGTTGCGGGACGACCTCCAAGAGAGCGCCGAAGTCGTCATCGACCTCATGCCGGTGACCCAGGCCCAGCGCCAGCAGCGCCGGCGGGATGTCCTGGCCGCCGAACGGCCGACTTCCACCAAGGGTGGATCAAACTGGACCGGTGAGCTGATGGCCGGCCTCAACGGCCAGGCGGCCAGTCGTCGCAGCCCCAGGCCGGTCAATCGCCGGCAGGATGTCGGTCCCCTGCAGCAACTCGACGATCGGGCAGACGTCCGCCGGCGCTCGTCCAAGCTGTTGTCGGTCGAGCCGATGTTCGCCCTCCAGGTGCTGATCCGCACGAGCTCGGAGGTCAAGGGTCGGCCCGAGGCCCACCTGCACGCTCTCATCGCCTGCTTCGAGCAGTGGTCCGGTGACAACCACTTCAAGGTCGTCGGTCGCAACATCCTCGGCCTGGCCCATCTGGGCTCGGACGTGGCCTGGCGCCGTCGAGGCTTCGACCGCCGCATGAACACCGGGCTGTTCAAGCCCGAGCGAGAGGTCCACGTCAGCGCCGGCGAGCTGGCCGGTCTACTCAAGCCGCCGACCACCCACTGCAAGGCCCAGAATGTCGTTCGCTCGGGAGGGGTGATCCCACCTCCCCCTCAGGGGCTTCCCGCCTTCGCCTTCCAGCCCGATGTCCTGCCGCTGGGCAAGGTCCGCAGCCATGACGGTGAGCGGGCCGTCGGCGTGTACCTGAAGGACACCTACTTCGCCTACTTCGGCGGTCGATCCCGGTATGGAAAATCGGAGACCGCCATCAACCAGTTCATCCACCTGGCCCGCTCCGGCCACGGGTGCTTCTTCCTGGACCCCCACGAGGACGCCCTCAACCGGATCCGCCCCTACCTCACCGACGTGGCCGATCGGGTGGTGGAGCTCAACTTGGCCCCGAGGGGAGGAGCACGCCGCCAGGCCGGCTGGAACCTGTTCTCCATGGAGGGGCTCTCTCGCGAGCACATCGAGGGCAAGGTCTCGGCCGTCGTCGACTCCTTCGCCAGTGCGCTGCGCTGGGGCGAGATCAACAACCGGGCCCTGACGCTGACCACCATGGCGTCCCAGGCGCTGCTCGAGCTGGCCGTGGCCCTGCCTCCTGAGATCGCCCCGACGATCTTCCAGATCAACAGCCTGCTGGCCAACGAGGACTGGCGGGAGGCGGTGATCCCGGTGCTCTCTGCCCCCAACCGTGAGTTCTGGCGGACCCGGTTCGCGAAGCTGCAACCCGAAGCCATCACCCCGGTCACCAACCTGATCGACCGGTTGCGCAGCTCGGTGTCGGTCTCGGCCCTGCTCGGGTCGTCCCGGTCGACCTACGACGTGCGCCGGGCGATGGACCAGGGCCAGATCGTGCTGGCCTGCCCGGCGGGCACGGGGGATAAGGACCGTCTGGTCGCCAACTTCCTCGTCTACGACCTCCTGCAGGCGGCGCTGTCGCGCAAGGACCTCGGCCCCGACAAGCGCCGGCCCTTCTATCTCTTTCTCGACGAGGTCCAGACCTTCGACGGTGCCTCCCGGGGGAACCTGGCTGCGTTGCTCGAGCAGAGCGCCAAGTACGGGGTGCGGGCGCTGCTGTGCAACCAGAACCCCGAGCGCCTCACGCCCTCGACCTTCGATGCCGTGACCACCAACCGCTCCCACCTCAGTGCCACCGTGCTCAACGCCCGGGCCGCCCGCCTCATCGCCAAGGAGTGGGGCGACATGGTGGCGTCCGAGACCATCGGCCGTCTCGAGCGTTTCACCTACCTCACCTCGGTGACGCTCAAGGGCCAGGTGACCCCGCCGTTCCTGGTGCGGGGCCTGGAGGTGTCCGAGACCTGGGCCGACCACTGCGGCGACGCCGAGGCGATCGACGCCATGAACGACACCATCGACCGCAACCTGCGGCGCCGGCCCGTAGCCGACACCGTGGCGGACCTCGACACCCTCGACGAGCGGATCCTCGCCCACCTCCGCAGCGGGCGCCAGGGCGTCGACGAGCAGTCGCACCCCACAGCGGCCGCTCATGGACGAGGCCGCCACCAACGGGTGCGGAGGAACTGAGGTGGCCCGCTTCCCCGCACGCTCCGAGCCTCCCATCCGGTACTCGCTGTCCAGGCTGCAGAACGCGATCCTGCTGAGCCTCTACCAGCACCGGCTGCTGTCGACGACCCAGCTGCTGGCCATGCACGCTCCGACGAGCAGCCGGCGCTGGGTGCAGCGGCAGCTGGCCGAGCTGGAGGCCGGGGGATACGTGGCCCGCGTCAACGGGCGACCGCCGGCCTATCAGTCCCTGTGGTTCGTGACCGAGGTGGGGGCGGGGGCCAGCGAGGGCGAGGGGGTGGACCTCGGCGTCCCCGCCCGGGCCTACCGCATGACCGAGGAGAGGGCGGCCGGCCCCCTGCAAGCCCACACGCTGGCCGTCAACGACGTCGGGATCGCCTTTGTCGAGGCGGCGCGCCAGCGCGGCCACGAGTGCGGGCCCATGGCCTGGCAGCACGAGGTGGCTCACCCCTTCCGGGAACGAGAAGGCCGTCTCGACGTGCTCATCGCCGACGCGCTGCTGCACTACACCGTCTACGAAGACGGCGATGCGATCGTGCTGGCCCGCTTCATCGAGCTCGACCGAGGCACGATGTCGGTGGCGGCGCTGGAGAACAAGCTCCACCAGTACGCCCAGCTCTACCGGTTCGAGCCCAAGGGGGGGAGGAGGGCTGAGGGGGGGAGGCCAGGTCACCACTCGCCGGCGGGCTGGGCCATGCACTATGCGAGCTTCCCCAAGGTCGTGGTGGTTCTGTGCGACCAGCCGGAGGCGACGCTCAAGCGCCGCATCCGCACCCTCATGGAGCTGTACACACCTGACCCCGGTTCCCCCGAGACCGAGGCCCTCGGGGTCTCCCTGACCACGCTGGAGGCACTGCGTCGGGCCGGTCCCTTCGCCCCCGTCTTCTGGCGCCCAGCGGACCCGACCCAGCCGGTAGACCTGCTCGGCCGTCCCCGAACGAGAGGAGTCCCGCCGGCGAGGAGCACCGACTCGAGATCTTCGGGGTTGGGGGTCTGATGGTCGACGACGCGGCGGCAGGCGCCCGAGGGTCGGCTGCGAGAGCTGGAACGAGGGAAGCGACGCCAAGCGCCCTGGAGATCGCCAAACGCCTCACCTTGTCCGAGCGCCTCCGGCGGCGTCGCTTCGAGTGCCTGCCCCTCACCGGGCCCGGGGCTGTCTTCACCGAGGTGCAGGGCAGAGGGCCCGGGTCGGCGACGGCGCCGGCCAACCTGGTCGAGCTCATCAGCTCGATCGCCTCCGTGGGTGTGCTCCAGCCCGTGCTGGTCGAGGAGCTGCCCGATGGCCAACGTCGGGTGGTGGCGGGGGAGCGCAGACTGCGGGCAGCCCGGTGGGGAGCGACCAACCACCCCGACAACCCGCACTTTGCATCCATCCCGGCGGTGGTCTGCCCGGGCCCGCTGTCGGAGGAGGAGCGCCGGGTCTGGCAGCTGGTCGAGAACCTCGCCCGAGAGGACTTGCAGCCCGGCGAGCTGGCGGCGGCGCTGCTCTACGAGCGGTGTGCGGTGTTGGTCGTCAAGCTGCTCAACGCCGGCGTGGCCGTGCCCAGGCCCGCCGCCACCCTCGACGACCCGGTGGAGCGCTTCCGGGCGCTGGATCGCCTCCGGGTCGACGCTGGGCTGCACCACCTCGGAGCCCCCTGGAGCGAAGTGCTGCGTCGCCTCGGGATCCAGATGCGAGAGGAGAAGGCGCGCCAGCTGGTGCGGGCCTTCGCCACGCTGCCCGAAGAGCTGTCCGACCAGATGGACGCGGCCAAGGTGGCCCTGGCCACCCGCCTCGAGTACCTGCGCCTGGGCCGTGGTCGTGCGGAGGCGGCCGCCGAGCTGTGGGCGGCGGTCTCCAAGCGGCAGCGCCCGGAGCTGCTCGCCGCGGCCGTGCGTGAGCAGCTGGACCACCCCGACCTCGAGCCCGAAGAGGCGGTGGATCGGGCCACGGAACTGCGCGAGGCGGCCGACCAGGCCCGGGCGCGGGCTCAGAGCCCCGGCCCGGAGGACCGTCCCGAAAGTGGGGGAGCGGTGCCGGCCGAGGTGGTGGCCGAGGCCCTGGCTTGCCTGCGCCGCCTCCTCGGCGCGCTGCGGGCCGGCGCTGAGCTGAGCCGCTACGACGCCGGGTCGCTGCGGCTGTTCGCCGGCGAGCTCGGTGCCGCTCTGGAGGAGGTCTGAGATGGGCAGCTACTGCGGAGACGTCGACGACCAGGGCCATGCGGTGCTGTGGTATGAGGCCGACGGCGACCGGGCTCCGGTGCCCCTCGTGGTGAAGCACAGCCCCCAAGGCCTGGCGTGGGGCGGTGAGGGCGAGGGCGCCTTGGACACCGCGCTGTCCATCCTCGGCCATTTCACCAGAGACCCCCGGCTAGCCGATCGGCACCACGAGGAGTTCACGAGCGAGTTCCTGGCTCGACTGCGCCTCGACGAGCCCTTCGAGATGGAGTCCGCGGCTGTCGAAGGATGGCTGCGGGACAGAAGGGTGGCGCTCACCGAGGGTCCGTGCCTCGACTCAACGCGGGCGAGAGCGACGACCGAAGCCTGGAGTCACTTCGAGGACACCATGGACTACGTGGATCGCTACGAGGGGCCTCCCTGGGAGCGTTGCGAAGGCGTGGTCGCCGCGGTGAAGGAGTGGATGGCCAACTTCGCCCTGGATCTTCGGAGCGGGGCGTTGGACCGCGACGAGGCCGACCTCGAGCTAGAGGAAGCGGGGGTCGGCCGGGCGGAGGGACTGGCGCTTGGCAGCCGGCACCCGGTGGAGGGGCCCCGGTGGTCGAGCGACGTCGAGGACGGCTGGGCCCGTCCGTACGACGTCCTCGGTGACTGGGACTGGCAGCAGCTGTCGGCCGCGCTAGACGCCACGGTCACGTGGTTGCGGGCGCACGGGCACCCGACGATGGACCGAGCCCGGGCCATCGAGGAAGCCGTGGGGAACTGGCGGCGATCGGAGGAGATCGAGTCCCGGGAAGACGCCTTGCATGGCCGGTCGCGATCGCTGCTCGCCCGCCGATCCAAAGCGAGCCAGGTTGAGGCTCTCCGATCCCGGCGGAGCAGATGACCGTGGGGACCTTCGCACCAGTGAGCGCGGTGGCGGTGTCGGTGGGGACAGCGCGCCTGGCACCGGCCCGGGGCTGTGACTGCTCGGTCTGCCCCTTCTTCGTGGGCGATCCTGGCCGGGGCATCGCCCCCGGCGTCGAGCCGGTGTGCTCGGGCTCGTCGTCGTCGTGTTCGTACTGCGGCTGCGCCCGGGCCGAGGGGGAGGGCCACAGCCTGTGTGGCCAGTGCCCCATCCGCTGCGGGAGCCGTCCCGACATCGGGGCGTGGATGGCCGACGTGGGCGGGACCCTGGCCTTCGACGACCTGGTCCTCGACCTCGAGCTCCCCTCGGGCCTGCCCGGCTTCATCCCCCAGGTCGACGGCCACGACGTCGCCGCCTTCGACGCTGACCTGCACTGGCCGGCCTACGGGGTGGGGCTGCGCCGAGTGTTCAGCCTTCGGACCCGTCGGGTCTATCCCAAGTTCGAGGGCGAGATCGCCAGGGAGGCGCTGGGCCTGGGCGCCGATCAACTGGCAGTCCTGGTGGGCTACGGCACCGACCCGCTCGTCGAGGCGTTCTGGACGCACCGCCACGCCTTGATCGAGGCCCTGGCCGCCCAGCGCTGGGACCTGGTGCTGGCACCCAACTACTCGATGTACGGGAACCAGCCCCGGGCCGAGCACCTCCTCAACTTCCGGCGCAACCTCCTCATCGCCACCGAGATGGTGGCGGCGGGCGTGCCGGCGGTGCCCAACATCTACTGGTTCCGCCTCGAGGACCTGGACCGCTATCTCGCCTGGTTCGACGACACCCGCCCCGCCGCCATGGCCATCAACCTCCAGACCTTCCGCACCGAGGAGGACTGGGAGACCATGGCGCTGCCGGGGCTGACGTACCTCTCCCTCGGGATCCCCGAGGACCTGGCCGTGATCGTCACCGGCTCCTCGAGGTCAGATCGCATCGCCACCCTCCTCGAGCTCTTCGGCGACCGGCGCCTGCACCTGGTCTCCCAGAACGCCCAGGCCTACGCCCGCCACGGGGCGGTGATGACCGACTCCGGCCGGGTCGATCGCCAGGCGCGGGTGGAGGACCTCTTCGCCGCCAACGTCCGCCACTACGCCCGCCTCCTGGAGGCCAACAGCTGATGGTGCGAAGCGTCGGTTCAGTCAGGCGGGGGAGCGGTCGCCCGTCAATCGTCGAGCGCCCCTGGGGCGACGTCCCCGCCGGGCCGGAGCCACGGGCGCAGCTGAGGAAGGGACGAGCATGACGACCAAGATCGAGTGGGCACGCAACGCCGACGGCTCGAGGGGTGAGACGTGGAATCCCACGACCGGGTGTGACCGGGTGAGTGAAGGGTGCAGCGCGTGCTACGCCCTCACCTTGGCCGCCCGGCTCAAGGCCATGGGCCAGGCCAAGTACCAGCGAGACGGCGACCCCCGCACCTCGGGGCCGGGCTTCGGCCTGTCCGTGCACCCCGACGTCCTCGACATCCCGCTCCGTCGCAAGAAGCCCACCACATGGTTCGTCGACTCCATGAGCGACTTGTTCCACCCTGAGGTGCCCAAGGACTTCATCGCCAAGGTGTTCGCGGTCATGGCGGCTACGCCGGCCCACACGTACCAGGTGCTGACCAAGCGGCCCCAGCGAATGGCGGACCTGGTGGCGGATGGACGGTTCCGGAGGCGGGTCCAGGGCTGCGAGAGCGACGACGTGCTGGTACCGGTCGTCTCCCAGGCGTGGCCGCTGCCCAACGTGTGGCTGGGCGCGTCGATCGAGAGCGACGCGTACACCTGGCGCGCGGACCATCTGCGTCGGACTCCCGCAGCGGTCCGCTTCCTGAGCCTCGAGCCACTCCTGGGCCCGGTCCCGTCCCTGCACCTGGACGGCATCCACTGGGTCATCGCCGGAGGCGAGAGCGGGCCGCGCGCCCGGCCGATGGACCCCGATTGGGTCCGGGACATCCGGGACCGGTGCGTCGAGGCGGAGGTCCCCCTGTTCGTGAAGCAGATGGGGAGTCGCTACGGCCGGGATCACCACGACCCCGACACGTGGCCGGAGGATCTGCGAGTCAGGGATATGCCCGAGCAGTGCAGAGCGGTGGCGTGACCGGTCGGCCGGTACCGTGCTGGGCTCCTCGTCGCCGCGTCCCCGGTGGCGAGCGGGCCCGGTGGCTGAGTGCGACGGCGGCGCTGTGACACGGCGGGTGTTCGTGCTCCTCGCCCACGACCCTGCCACCGGGATGGCCGTCGCTCCCGCCGGAGTCTTGGGCCTTGAGGCCGGTGAGCACGCGCTGTCCTGGGTGCCCTACGCCGAGGCCGCCGAGTGGTGGCGCCACCGGCTGGCCAGCACCACCGCCGACATGGCCACAGCGGTGGAAGCGTGGCTGGAGTCAGCCGACGGCGTGACGTGGGACCTGGTCGAGCTGGCGCCGGCCGGCACCGCGGACCTGCGGGGCGACGTCGAGGCGGCCGCCGACGAGCTGTTGGCCATGGGTGGGAACGGGGCCTGAAGATGGGCGGCGGAGGCAGCAAGACCCACGAGAGCTTCGAGGTCTCCCCGGCGGCGGTGCCCGACGGGCTCGAGGCGGTGGCGGCAGAGGACCTGGAGGAGGCCGTCGGCGGCGCTGCCTCTGCCTCGCTCTCGGCCTACGACCAAGCGGTGGCCAAGGCCACCGAGGTCGTCGAACAAGGCGGTCCCGACGCCTACGCCGAGCTGAAGACGGCGGTCGACGAGGCCGGCACCCACCTGGCGGACGCGGTGGCCCAGGGCCTGCCCCCCCAGCTGGCCGCCGAGCACGACAAGGCGCTCAAGAAGCTGACCAAGGAGTACCTGTCGGGCCTGAGCCCAGAGCAGCTCCAGGCGCTGGCGGCGGCGCAAGGCTTTGAGCACCCGACCCTGGTGGGCCTCGACCCCGGCGCGGGCGGCGCCCACCCCCTGGTGCACTGGTTGGATCCCGCCTACGGGGCCTCGACACCCTCGAAGCTGGCCATGCAATCCAAGGCCAGCGAGCGATTCGCCGCCCTGGCCGAGGGCCAGACGATCGGCGGGATGACCCTGGCCGACGTCGAGGCCGCCGAGAGCTCCCTGGCCGTACCGCCAGCGTCGAGTGGCGGGTGGACGGCGAGCCCGAGTGACGTGGTGGCTGCGTCGGCGGCGCTGCACCAGGCCCTGGCCGACTTCGATCCAAAGCCGATGGGCCTTGTCAACGCCGGCCTGAAAGGCGGAGACGGCGGCCTGGGTGCCCTGATCGAGGCCGAGAACCATTTGGCCACCGCCGACTGCGCCGAGCTTGGCGCCGAGCTGACAACGGCCAAGGGATCGGCGAAGGCGGCGGTCGACAAGGCCATCCAGCAGATGACCGGCTACCACCAGCACCAAGCCATCGGGCATCTGGTGGCCGAAGCCCAGGCCAGCGGCTCGCTCGGCGAGGCCGAAGCCAAGCTGTTGAAGCCGACCGAGCAGCTGAGCCTGTTGCGGGCGTCGACGGCGGCCACCGAGAAGGCAGGCTTGACCCAGCTGGCCGCCGAGCGCTCGAAGCAGCTGACCGAGCTGGCTGCGCTCAAGGCGGCCTACTTCTCCCACAAGCCCGGGGCCGGGCTCGACCTGGGAGGCGTCGACACGCCGGGGGGCAAGGCCGGCGTGGCCACGTTCGCCGCCGACGCCGGGGCGTACTTCGACCAGCGCACCGAGGTGCTGGCGTGGTCAAACGTCGTCGCCGCTAGCCAGCAGATCAAGGCAGAGGTCGGTACCTACTCCGTTGGGAACGTCAACCACCAACGCGCCGAGCTGACCAAGCAGTTCCGGGCGTGGGCCAAGGGACAGAAGCTGGCGGACCTGCGCGAGGTGGCCACCTCCATGGGCCTCGAGGGGACCGGTGCCTCGAGGGCGCACGTGCAGAACTACATCGCATCCAGCTGGGACCCTGCCCAGGACAAGGCCGCCGTCGCCGCCGCGGTGAAGGCGTCGGCAACCAAGAAGGCACCGAAGCCGGCGCCGGCGGCCGCTCCCTCGCCCAGCCCGGCACCATCACCGGTGGCCACCCCCACTCCCACCACTGCCCCCGTTGTTTCGGCCCCGCCGTCGGCCAAGTCCTTCGCCGCCAAGCACCTTCAGATCGTCGAGGCGCTCAAGGCCCACCAGGCGGTCACGGCCGACCTCCCGGCCCGACCGACCCCCACCGAGGTCGCCTCCTGGAAGTTCGGCCCCGCCCAGGCCGCCCACCTCGGTGGGGGCCACACCAAGAGCATCCACGCCGCTCCCGACGGCTCGGCGTGGATGTTCAAGCCGGACAAGACCGGCGGTGGGGCCCGGGCGCACGCCGAGGCCAGCGCCTCGGAGATCTTCTCCCGGGTGGGCGTGCCCTCGGTGGCCGTCTACGCCCGTGAGGTGGGCGGCAAGGTCGGCTCGATCCAGCCCCTGGTGCAGGGGGCGAGCTCGCTGTCTTCAGACCCGAAGAGCTGGTCCCAGGCCGACGTCGACAACCTGGTGCGCTACCACGTGGCGGCCTGGGCGGTGGGTGACCACGACGGCAACCCCTCCAACGTCATCCGCACCCCCTCTGGGGGGCTCGTCCCGGTCGACCAAGGGCAGGCGTTCAAGTTCTACGGCCAGGACCGCCTGGCCTCGGACTACCACCCCAACACCTCCTACGGCAGCGTGCCGGTGTTCCACCAGGCCTACGCCGCAGCCAAGTCCGGCCAGTTGGGCAAGGGGGTGGGCATCCGCCCCGAGGCGGCGCTGCCCACCGTCAAGGCCTTCGAGCGCATGCCCGATGCCCAGTACCGGGCCATCCTCGCCCCGGTGGCCTCCGAGGGGGTCAAACACGGCGTCCACTGGGTGGGCCCCATGCGCCAGGCGGCCCAGAAGCGCTTGGGAAAGAAGTCGGTCTCCGACGCCGAGGTCAGCGAGGAGTTCTTGCGCACCGCGGTCGAGCGCAAGAACACGCTGCGCGCCTCGTTCAGCGAGTTCTTCACCGGCCTCGGCTTCAGCGCCGGCGCCAAGCTGAAGAAGGTGGCGTAGGTGGGCGGCGGCGGCAGCAAGACCCACGAGAGCTTCGTGGTGAGCCCGAGCGCCACCTTGACGCCGCCAGAGGTGGAGCCGGCGACGGGCTACGAGGTCTGGGTGAAGGTGCCCGGGGGTGACAAGGAGGTCTTCGCCGAAGGGCCCTTTGCCACCTACGAGGAAGCCGAGCTGACCGTCGCCGCCCTCGGCTTGTCGTCGGTCGCCGTGGTGCACGAGACGGAGGTCACGGAGCCGTCGGAGGCGGTGGGTGATCTCGGCGCTGCGCCGCCCTCTGCGGATCCGGGCCCCCTCGAGGTCGAGGACCTCGAGGGAGCTCCCGGACCTGCGGACGAGCTCGTCGACGTCAACAAGGCCGGCGCCGGCGTCGACTGGGACGACGTCCTCACGCCGGTACCGACCGAGCCCACCCCCGGCGACATCTGCGGTACCCCACTGCTGGTGGGCGGGGCCGACCTCGACGACTCGCTGGCCACGCTGGTGTCCTACAACAGCGCCGGCGGGCCCCGGGAGGTGCTGATGGCCACGGTGACCGAGGAGGCGGAGGCCAAGCTCTACGAGGCGCTGGCGCTCAGCGAGGAGAAGCTCGTCCCGGTCTCGGTGGACAAGGAGGTCGCCGGACGGCTCCCCCTCGACGAGCAGCACCAGCTCTTCGAGCAGATGGAGACGGTGGCCAAGAGCGTCAACCACCATCTCAAGTCGGGCGACGGCGTGCCGGCCCACACCGTGGCCAACTACGACAAGGTGGTGGCCAGCCTGAGCGAGCTGGAGGCTGACGCGACCGCCACCGAGGCCGACAAGGCAATGGTGGCCCACTACCTGGCCGGTGCCCAGGCGATCGGCGAGCGCCTGAAACCGGGCTTCTCCACCCCCTACACCGAGGGGGGCAAGGTGCCACACGTCGAGCCCTACGAGACCACGGGCACGGTCACCGTGACCGAGTACGTGCCAGCCCCCGCCGAGGGGGTGCCCGAGGGGCTGTTGCCGGCGCAGCTGCGCGATGCCAGCCGCATCGGCTCGAAGGTGGCGGCCGACGGCTCCACCAGCTGGAACGGCTCGTCGCGTTCGAAGGCGAAGGGCAAGGAGTACGCGGTGGACCTCGGCGACGGCTTCAGCGCCGTGTACCGGCCGTACGCAGCGGCGGACGCCTCCTCGCCCGACTTCAGCCAGCGGGGATCCCTCGAGGTGATCGCCCCGCAGGGCGCGGGGCACGGGCCCGAGCTCGTACGGCGCCTCGGCCAGCTGAACCTGGTGAACCGCCCGATGTCGGCGGCCGAGGGGGAGTGGTCGTACCTCAACCGCAACATCGAGGCCCAGGGGCTGGCCAAGCGCCCGGCGGTGAGCCAGGCCCTGAGCCAGGCCGACGGGCTCGAGGACGCCACCCAGGAGCTGCTCGTGGCCGAGCGGGCGCACGAGGCCATCGGCATGGACCACGCCCAGCTGGTGGGCTTCGCCAAGCAGCTGCGCCTGGAGGCTGAGGCCAAGGCGCTGCCCGAGAAGGTCCGCTTGGTGCGCGACGGCGTGGCGCAGTCGCTGGGCATGGCCAACGGCGACGCCCTGGTCGCCAGTCCGGGCTACGACCCGACCCCCAGGGCCTCCGGTGGGTGGCTGGTGTGGGACCGCTTCGACGTCGCCGCCAGCCGGGCCAAGGTCAAGGGAGCCTTCGGCAAGCGGGGGCTGTACCACCGGGTCACCAACCAGAACATCGTCGAGGTGCTCACCAACGGCGGGGTACTGGCGTGCACCGAGCGTCGCCGGGCCATGGGAATCAACCCCGGCAAGGGGATGAGCGAGGGGGCGGACATGGGCACCGGCGGGGCCAAGTCGGTCTTCCTCCGGGTGGGCGCCAAGCCCAGCAGCGGCTGCGACCAGAGCCTGCACTGGGACGATCCCAGCGAGCTGCTGCGCCGGTCGGACTGGTATGCCTACAACAGTGACCACTTCGGCTCGCTCAACCCGGCAAGCTCGCACTCCACCAAGGGCATGACCAGGGATCCGGCCACGCTGGCCAGCTTCACCGGGCACAGCAACGAGGTCATGTTCAAGAACGGCATCGACCTCCTCGGCGCCGAGGCCCCGAGCCGCATCAACTGCGGGTCGGCGGCGGTGCGCTCCCAGGTCCTCTCCCTGCTGGCCAGTCGGGGCATCACCCACCTGCGGGGCAAGCCCGTCTCCGAGGTCGTGCAGTGACGCCGGTGTGGGAGGCCCGTCTGGCCGAGCTGCTGGGCGGGGGCGGCGATCTCGAGTGGGGCGCCGAGCTGGAGGTGCACGACCTCGAGGGCAACGTGGTGTTCCTGGCTCCGCTGGCCCGCCACTACCGCATCGAGGACGACACGCTGTGGATCCGTCCGGTGGTGGGTGGCTACGAGCCCGAGCGAGGGGTGGGCGCTCCGGTCTACGCCTTCAGCCTCAACGAGGCGAGGGTCCGAGGGCTCAGCCCGCTGGAAAACATGGCCGTGGTAGGCGAGGAGCTGGTGATGCTCACCGGCGCCGCCCAGGAAGCGCACATCCGCCGGGCCGGGCCCGAGACCATGCCCGAGCTCGAGCGCTGGGACGCCTTCTACTACAACGTCTTGTCGGCACAGGAACAGCTCGAGCTCGACGAGGTGGTGGGCGACAGCTACTGGGGGGAGTGGGCCTGATCTCCCCGCAGCCCTCGAGGGGACTGCCACTCGTATGGAGCAGGTGTGACGGGCTCTCTCCTGCTCGGCTCGTCTACACCGGGTGTGGCTGGCGGAGATCAGCGATCGCCCCGGTACAGGAACGGCGCCAGCGGGTCGCCGGCGTGCCAGATGGCGAGAATGCGGTCCACCAGCCGCTGATAGGCACCGTGCAGCGCCGGGGTCAGCACCACCCGCCCCCCGTGTGCCGGCAGCGCTCGGGCCAGCTGGCTCACGTCGCCGTCCCAGGCCAGCGACAACAGCCCCTGGAGTCGGGCTGCCTCGGCCACCAGGTCCTCGGGCTTGCGACCGTCGGTCCCGGCCATCTCGGCCAGGGCGTCGGCCACGAGCTCATCATGGCGCAGTGCCCACGCCTGCCCGAGTGCCCGGGCGGCCAGGCCCAGTTGCACCAGGTCGGCCCGCTCGACGACCGCCCACGCCACGGGCACCAGCTCGTAGCGCCCGTCAGGAGCCACCGGTTGGGCGGGTGGCTTCGCCTCCGCCTTCCGTACCGCCGTAGCGAGGCGCGAGACCGCCTCCCGGCTTGGGCCCACGGCCAACTGGCCGGCGCCGGCGCCATGGTCGCGCTGTTCCTCCTCCCACGCCGCCACCAGCCCCAGGAGCTCGTCCAGTCGCCAGAGCGCCGCCTGGACCTCCCCGTCGGTGTCGGGGATGGCCACCAGCCGGTGCTCGGCGTGCTCGCGTAGCCGGTCCATCACTGCGTCGTCCATCGCTCAGTTCCCCTCAGTGGTACCCAGGCGCTGCGCCACGCTCGTCGCCGTCACACCGCCGTCGGGGTGACGCTCGAGCTTGCCGCCGCCGAGGAGTTGGTAGATCCGGCCCCGGCTGACGCCGAGCATGGCGGCGGCCACCGAGGCGCTCACGGCCTCGGCGCCGGGCAAGCCGTAGCTGGCGGCGATGGCCCGTCCGAGCGGTGTCGACCACCACTCAGGGGGCGGGTCCTCCTCGGGCCACAGCGCCATCATCACGTCCTGCGCCGTCTCGGCCGCCAGCCGGTCCTCGTTCTCGGCCGATCTCAGCTGGTGGGCCAGCATCCC
>JAHWJQ010000079.1 GCA_019348305.1 Actinomycetota bacterium | reverse complement strand
CGAACGGGCTGCACATCCAGCTGTTCGAGCTGCTCGAAGAGGATCTCGTAGAAGCCCATCAGCTCGTCGTGGCCGTGGAACGGGGCGCCAGGGAAGCCGACGGGTTCGTGCTCGGCGTCGATCGTGAGCGTGGCGAGGATGCCCGGACGGTCATGCGCCGCCTCCGCGGCGAAGTGGCTGGCGCCCAACGGGGCGTCGCGGGCCGATCCCGGCCGGAACCGAGCGCGACAAATGCGGATTTTGCTCTCCTGCATCGGATCGGCTCGCGACGGGAGCCGGACCTATCAGGAACTACTGAGCGCCGCATGCCGTGACGCGCGTTGGCGTGCGGCCTGAGCAACTGCGGCTTCGCCTGGCCCGTCCAACGCGATGCACCCGTTCATGGGACGGCGGGCGTCGACGTACCGAGCAGAAACTACGAGGCCGGCGCCTCGACTGTCCGCTGCCGCCCCCCGGAGCCCACCGCGCGAGATGGCCTCGGCGCTAGGCGGCGGTGGTGACGAGAGCCCCGTGCCGAAGCCCGGTGAGGGCGGCGTTCACGGCAGTGTCGGCCAGACGGTTGCGCAACTCTATGTGCAGCGGTGGCCCCGAGAGCAGGGTGGTGACGACGCCGTGGGCGGTGGTCCAGATGGTGAGCGCCGCCAGCTCGGGGTCACCATCTTCGATGAGCTGGTGCTGCTGGGCCCGCCGCACACGGTCGACGAAGGCGGCGTGGATCTTCTCCCCCAGAGCCGGCTTGTCGGCTCGGGGCTCGGCGGTGAGCTCTGGGCGGAAGAGGAACATGGCCCGGAACAGGTCGGGGTTCTGCAGCCCGTAGTCGACGTAGGCCCGGCACATACCGCGCAGGTGCTCGATCGGGTCCTGGCTCTGCACCTCTTCGAAGCGCTGGACCAGGCCGTTGATCTCCTGTTCGACGATGCCCTGGAGCAGGTCTCGCTTGTCGATCACGTGGGCGTAGAGGGCGGGAGCCGTCACGCCGAGCGTGCTCGCCACGCGACGAAGCGAGACGGCGTGGAGGCCTTCGCGCACGAGGATGTCCCGCGCGGCGGCGGCGATTGCCTCTCGGTTGAGTGCCTGGCGCATGTGGTGCTCCCCTTGTTCGCTGAGGACGTCCTACCCGCCACAAACCGTGGTACTAACGCCGCTACCCAAGAAGTTTTCGCCGCACCTTGCCGATCGGCGTCCGCGGCAGCTCCGGGACCAGCCGCAGCTCCCGGGGCGCGGCATGGGCCGGCAGCGTCGCCTTGACGTGCCGGCGCAGGTCCTCGAGCTCCGGCGGCGGCCGGTCCGTCGCCGGCACCACCCAGGCCACCACCCGCATGCCCCACTCGAGGTCGGGCCGTCCGGCCACGGCGGCGTCGGCCACCGCCGGATGGCTGCGCAGCGCTCGCTCGACGACGGCCGGCCACACCTTCTCGCCCCCGGTCACGATCATGTCGTCGACGCGCCCCTGCACCACCAGCCGCCCGTGCTCGTCGAGGATCCCGGCGTCACCGGTGGGGAGCCAGCCGCCTTCGACCCGCGGGTCGGCGCCATCGCGGTAGGCGCGCAGCAACATCGGGCCCCGGACCAGTACCTGCCCCGCCTCGTCCACCCGCACCTCCACGCCGCCGAGGGGCACGCCGTCGTAGACGACGCCGCCCCCGGTCTCGGTGAGGCCGTAGGTGTGCACGACGTTCGCCGGTCGTTCCCGCCAGTCGGCCGAGCCCCCGACCAGGACCTTGCGGAAGCGGGACACGTCGTGGCGGTTGGCCTGGGTGGGCACGAGCGCAGTCAGCGTGGCGGCGGGATCGTCCCAGTCGAAGCTGAGCGCCGTGCCGGTGAGCAGGGCCCGGGTGACCACGCCCAGGCCACCGACGTGGGCGACGGGCAGGACGGCCAACCACTGGTCACCCCTGGGGTCGACCTCCAGCCGGTGGCTGGTGGCCCGGCCGGAGGCTTCGACGGCCGCGGTCGTCAGGACGGCAGCCCGCGGTTCACCGGTCGTGCCGCTGGTGGCGACGACCAGAGCATCACCGGGTTCGACGGGCTCCGCCCCGGGGCGGTGGCAACGGTCCCGCCACTGGTCCACGACCACGTCCGGGCGCAGGACGTCGAGCAGGGCGGCGGCGGCTGGCGCCGGCAGGCGGGGGTCGAGCGGCGCCACCGCGTCCCCCGCGTCCCAGGCACTGAGCAGCTCGTGGACGAAGGCGGGGCCCGGGGGGAGGGCGATTGCCAGCAGCCGGGACACCGGCGGTAGCGTACGTGATCGTATGAGTGACAACTCTCAGAGTTCCCGCTGGCCGTGAGCCTCAAGCTCTGGGTCGAGGGGGCTCGCCCGCGGACGCTGCCGGCAGCAGTGGTGCCGGTGGCCGTGGGGACGGCGGTGGCCGCCAGCCAGGGCCAGGTGGTGTGGTGGCGGGCCGGCGCCGCGCTGGTGGTGGCCCTGGCCGTGCAGGTGGGCACCAACTACGCCAACGACTACAGCGACGGGATCCGAGGCACCGATGACGCACGGGTGGGGCCGGTGCGACTCGTCGCCTCCGGGCTCCGCTCGCCGGTCGCCGTCAAGAAGGCGGCCTTCTTCAGCTTCGCTGTGGCTGCCGTGGCCGGTCTGGCTTTGGCGGCAGCGGTCTCGTGGTGGCTCGTCGCCGTGGGCGCCGCCTGCTTCGCCGCCGGGTGGTTCTACACGGGGGGGTCCCGCCCCTACGGCTATTCGGGACTGGGCGAGGTGGCGGTCTTTTTGTTCTTCGGACTGGTGGCCACGGTGGGCTCGGCCTATGTCCATCTGGAGGAGGTGACGCTCCTGGCCCTCGGGGTGAGCGTTCCCGTGGGGGCGCTGGCTGCGGCCCTGCTGGTGGTCAACAACCTCCGCGACATCAGCACCGACACCGCAGCCGGAAAGCGCACCCTGGCCGTACGGCTGGGCGACGCCGACACCCGCATCCTGTACTCCGTGCTGGTGCTGGCCGCGCCGGCCGCCGCCACCCTGCTCATCGCCGTGGTGCGGCCGTGGGCGTTGCTCGCTCTTGGGGGGCTGGCGGCGGCCCTGGGGCCAGCGAGGCAGGTGCGCAGGGGGGCGAGAGGCCGCGACCTCATCGCCGTGCTGGTTCGCACCGGGCAGGTGCAGTTGCTCTACGGGTTGCTGCTGGCCGCCGGCGTGGCAGTGCGGTGACCGCCGTCGAGGAAGGGCAGCACAGCCTCCAGGAACGCCTCGGGTTGCTCGAGGTGCACGGCATGGCCGGCCCCGGCCACGACGACCACCTCTGCCGGGCCGCCCCAGCTCCCGGCCAGTCGCTCGGCCAGGCTGGAGAACTTGTCGTCGCGCTCGCCCACCACCAGCAACGCCGGCATGTACAGCGAGCCGAGACGGTCCCACAGCGGCTCCTGTGCCCCGGTACCGAGCAGGCGCAGCGCGGCGGCCAGCGCCTCCACCGTGTTCTCCCTGCGGGCCTCCATCCCCGCCGCCTCCGGCGCCAGCGTCGCGAACATCGGGTGGGCCAGCCACCGCCGGAGGAAGGACTCGAGGCCGTCTTTTTCCAGTCCTGCCGCGAGCACCTCGTCGGCGGCCAGCCGCGCCGCCCGTTCCCGCCCGTCAGCGATGCCGGCCGTCGTTCCCACGAGCACCACGCGGCGAACGAGATAGGGCGCGGCGAGCGCGAGGTGCAGCACCAGCCGCCCACCCATGGAGTAGCCGACGTAACTGGCTTCGTTGCCGGCCTCGCCCAGCAGGCGGGCCGCCTCCCAGAGCCCCACCTGGTACTGGGAGGACAGGCCGTGGCCGGGGGCGTCGACGGCGAGCACCTGGTGGTTGGCGGCCAGCGGCTCGACCAGCGCGTCCCACGAGCGGCGGGTCTGGGTGAACCCGTGCACCAGCACCACGCGGCGCTCGCGGCCGACGCGGCCGTGCACGTCGAAGTGGAGCATCGGCGGTGACGCTACAAGCGACCTTTGTCGCCACCCTGGTCGACGAGTGGGCCAGGGCCGGCGTCACCGAGGCCGTGGTGGCTCCCGGCTCCCGCTCGAGCCCCTTGGCCCTGGCGCTGGCGTCGAGGCTGCGCCTGCACGTGCTGCTGGACGAGCGCTCGGCCGGGTTCTACGCGCTGGGTATCGGTCAGGCCTCCAAGCGGCCCGCGGTGGTGCTCACCACCAGCGGTACCGCCGCAGTGGAACTGCACCCGGCGGTCGTGGAGGCCCACCAGAGCAGGGTCCCCATGCTCGTGTGCACCGCCGACCGCCCCGCGGACCTGCACCACATCTCGGCACCCCAGACGGTGGTGCAGGGGCGGCTGTTCGGTGAGTCGGTCCGGTGGTTCGCGGAGCCGGGGGTGGCGGAGGGCTTCCCCGTCGGTTCCTGGCGCTCCCTCGCCTCCCGCGCCTATGCCGAGACGGTGGCGGGGAGGGCCGGCGCCGGGCCCGTACACCTCAACCTGGCCTTCCGCGAGCCGCTGGTCGCCGAACCTGACGACCTGCCGCCGGGGCGGCCCCACGGGCTGGCGTGGCACCAGGCGGTGCGTGAGCGGGCAGGAGCTCCCGCGGGCCTGGCCCAGCGCCTGAGCGGTCGCCGGGGCGTGATCGTGGCCGGCCGCCGGGGCGCTGGCTCGGCCGTGCACCCACTGGCCCAGGCGCTGGGCTGGCCGGTGCTGGCCGATCCGCTCTCCGGCGCGAGGGCCGGCCCCGGTGCGGTGGCCGCCTTCGACGGGCTGCTGCGGTGCGCGAGCTTCACCCCCGCCCAGCAGGTGGAGACGGTGCTGCGCCTGGGTGACCCCCCCGCCTCCAAAGTGCTCAGTCGGTGGCTGGCGGGCCTCGAAGAGACCGACCAGGTGGTGGTGGATGCCGACGACCAGTGGCCCGACCCAGAGCGCACGGCTGATCTCGTCGTACATGCCGACCCGCGGCGCTGCTGCGAGGAGTTGGCGGTGGCCGCCTCGCCGGTCGCCGGGGAGTGGCTGGAGTCGTGGATGGGGGCCGAGGGCGCCGCCCAGCAGGCCGTCGACCGGGTGCTGGCCGCCCGCCCCGAGGCCACCGAACCCGGCGTGGCCAGGGCGCTCACCGGCGGGCTGTCGGACGACGTCACCTTGTTCGTCTCGTCGTCGATGCCCATCCGCGACGCCGAGTGGTTCGGCGCCCCCGGGTCGGCGACCCGGGTGTTCGCCAACCGCGGCGCCAACGGCATCGACGGGATCGTGTCCACCGCCTTGGGGGTGGCCACCGGAGGCGACGGGCCGGTGGTGGCGCTGCTCGGCGACCTGGCCTTCCTCCACGACGCCGGCGGCCTGCTCGGCGCCGCCGGCCGCGGCCTCGCCTGCACGTTCGTGGTGCTCGACAACCACGGCGGCGGGATCTTCTCGTTCCTCCCCCAGGCGGCCGCACTCCCGCCGGCGCGGTTCGAGGCCCTCTTCGGCACTCCTCAGGAGGTCGACCTGGCCGCCCTGGCGGCGGTGCACGGGCTCGGGGTGACAACCGTCAAGAGCGCCGAGGAGGTGCTTCCCGCGGTGCACGAGGCCCTGCGCCACGGGGATGTCCGACTGGTGCACGTACAGAGCGACCGCCAGGCCAACGTGGTGCTGCACGAGGAGCTGCAGCGGGAGATCGTGGCCGCCGTCGGCAGGCTTTCGGCTCGCGGGGGATGACCGCCCGCGGCCGTCCTACATTTCCGGCCATGCGCCGTCGCGACGTGATGCGATTGAGCTGCGCGGCGGCTGCCGTGGTGCTCTTGGCCCCGGCCTGCGGGAGCTCTGGCGGCCCGCCCCGCCGAGCCTTCACAGTGTTCGCCGCCGCCTCGCTCACCGATGCCTTCACGGCGTTGGCCCGGCGCTACGAGGCCGCCCATCCGCCCGCGAAGGTGGCCTTCAACTTCGCGGCGTCCTCGTCGTTGGCCGCACAGCTACGGGCGGGGGCACCGGCCGACGTCGTCGCCACCGCTGACGAGGCCATCATGGCGAGGCTGGTGGCCGAGGGGCTGGCAGAGAGCCCGGAGGTGTTCGCCAAGAACCGGTTGGCCCTCGTTGTGGCCGAGGGGAACCCGAAGGCCATCCGCTCGCTGCGCGACCTGGCCCGCCCGGGCCTCACCTTCGTGGCGTGCGCCGTCGAAGTGCCCTGTGGCGCGCTCGGCGGCCGGGTCCTGCACCACGCCGGGGTGACCGCGCCGCCACAGTCCTACGAGGCGAACGTCAAAGCGGTGGTCTCCAGGGTGCTCCTGGGTGAGGCGGACGCGGGGATCGTCTACGTGAGCGACGTTCGCCGGCCGCCGGCTGGTACCACCGGTATCGAGATCCGTGAGTTCAATCCGACGACCTCCTACCCGATCGCCGCCGTGGCCGCCTCCCCCGAAGCGGCACAAGCAGGGGCCTTCATCTCCTTCGTCCTGTCGCAGGAGGGGCAGCGGGTGCTGTCGGCCGCCGGGTTCGCAGGTCGTTGAGCGCCGGCCGCCGGCGGCGCCCACCGGCGGCCGTGCCCGAGCGGCCGCCTCTGGCTGCGGTCGTGCCCGCCACCCTGGCCGCGATCTTCTTCCTCGCCCCGCTGGCCGGGCTGCTGTGGAGGGTGCGGTGGGCCGACCTCGGCCGGGAGATGGGCAGCGTCGAGGTGCGCCAGGCCGTCGTGCTGTCACTGGCCTCCTCGGTCGCCGCCACCGCTGCCTCGGCGGCCCTCGGCATCCCTCTGGCCTGGGTCCTCGCCCGGTTGACCTTTCCCGGCCAGCGCCTCCTGCGGGCGTTGACGACGCTGCCCATGGTCCTGCCCCCGGTCGTGGGCGGGGTCGCCCTGCTGTCGGCCTTCGGGCGCAGCGGCCTCGTGGGCCAGTGGCTCGACCGCTGGTTCGGCCTGAGCCTGCCCTTCAGCCCCGCCGGCGTGGTGCTGGCCCAGACGTTCGTGGCCATGCCATTTTTGGTCATCACCGCCGAAGCCGCCTTTCGCAGGTCGGACCCCCGGCTGGAGGAAGCGGCGCGGACGCTGGGGGCGTCGCCGTCGGTCGTCTTCCGCCGGGTGACGCTGCCCCTGGTCTCCCCGTCGCTGTTGGCCGGCGCCGTGCTGTGTTGGGCCCGTGCCATAGGGGAGTTCGGCGCCACCATCACCTTTGCCGGCAACTTCCCGGGCAGGACCCAGACGATCCCGCTGAAGGTCTACCTCCTGCTCGAGACCCGGCCCCAGGCAGCCATCACCTTGAGCCTGGTGCTCCTCGCCCTCTCGCTGGCGGTGCTGGTCGGGTTGCGGTCTCGGTGGTGGGCGCCGGCATGACGCGCCCGGCGCCGCCCGCCGCGTGCGGTTTGGAGGCGCGCGTGCAGCTCGTGAAGGGGGCGCTGCACCTCGACGTCTCGCTGTCGGTCGGCATGGACGAGGTCGTCGCGCTGGTGGGGCCCAACGGAGCGGGCAAGACGACGCTGCTGAGAGCGCTGGCCGGCCTCGAGCCGCTGCTCGGGGGTCGGGTCGTCCTGGCCGGCCAGGTGCTGGAGGATCGTGCCGCCGGTGTGCGCGTCGCCCCGCACGAACGCCCCGTCGGGGTGGTGTTCCAGGACTACCTGCTCTTCCCGCATCTGAGCGCCCTCGACAACGTCGCCTTCGGCCTGCGCAACCGCGGCCGGCGCCGCAGCGAGGCACGACAACTGGCCCTCGGCTGGCTCGAGCGGATGGGCCTGGCCGCCCGCGCCGATGCTCGGCCCCACGAGCTCTCCGGGGGAGAGGCGCAGCGAGTGGCCCTGGCACGGGCCCTGGTCGTCGAACCTCGCCTGCTCATGTTGGACGAGCCGCTCACTGCCCTCGACCGCCAGGCCCGGGTCGAGGTGCGAAGCCAGCTTCGCCGCCAGCTGGCGGCGTTCCCGGGGGTGCGCCTGTTGGTCACCCACGACCCGGTCGATGCCATCTCCCTGGCCGACCGCCTCGTCGTGGTCGAGGAGGGACGGGTCGTCCAGAGCGGTTCGCTCACCGATATCACCACCCGGCCGCGGTCGCGCTACGTGGCCGAGCTGGTCGGGGTGAACCTGTTCGAGGGCGAGGCGCGGGGCGACCACGTCGCCCTCGCCGGGAAGTCGCGGCTCGTCGCGGCGGGGGCGGGCCAGGGCAAGGTGTTCGCCCTCGTCCATCCCAGCGCGGTGTCGCTGCACCGGCGTGCTCCTGAAGGGACGCCCCGCAACGTGTGGCCGGCGACGATCGAAGAGCTCGACTTCGAGGCCGACCGGGTCCGGGTGCGGCTGGCCGGAGCGGTGCCCATCGTGGCGGAGGTCACCCAGGCGGCCGCTTCGGAGCTGGCCCTGGCCGATGGTGGGGAGGTGTGGGTCTCGCTCAAGGCATCCGCGGTGTCCGTGTACCCCGTCTAGCGCGGCTGGCCCTGGGGTAGGGCTGACGGCACAAGCAGAGCCTGTGTTCGCGAGAAGGAGCCTTCATTGAGCTATCAGTTCAAGGGCCAGACCCTGGCCAAGAACCAGCAGAGCCAGAAGGGGGGTCGGTCGCAACAGGCAGTTCGCTCTCCCGCCCCCCGGGAGCCAAGGGGGGAGGGGCGCTCGCTGATGCAGGTGCTGGCCGCGGTGTTCGGCCTCACCTTCGTGCTCGCCGGCGTGGGCGGCTTCATCCCCGGCGTCACCTCGAACTACGACGAGCTGAGTCTCTTCGGCACCGATTCGAACGCGGAGCTGTTGGGGCTGTTCCGGGTGAGCGTGCTGCACAACATCGTGCACCTGCTCTTCGGCGTCGGACTGCTGGCCGCGGCCCGCTTCAGCTGGTCGAAGCTGTATCTGCTCGGTGGCGGCGTTGCCTACCTCGGCTTCGTCGTCTACGGCCTCCTCATCGATCACGACAGCGAGGCGAAC
This sequence comes from Actinomycetota bacterium, assembly GCA_019348305.1. Next base: position 53 of record JAHWJQ010000079.1, on the reverse strand, counting down.
TTCCTGCCGGTAAACAACGCCGACAACTTCCTGCACCTGGGGCTCAGCTCGGC
>JAHWJQ010000078.1 GCA_019348305.1 Actinomycetota bacterium | reverse complement strand
CACTGCCGCACATCTCGGTGGCCGGTGCCACCTCGACCGGCACCCACGGCTCCGGCGCGGGCACCCGCATCCTCGGTGCGGCGGGGCGGCGCCTCGGGCTGATCGGCCCGGACGGCGAGCTGCGCACGGTCTCGCGCGGCGAGCCGGCCTTCGACGGCTCCGTCGTCGCGCTGGGGGCGATCGGCGCCGTCGTGTCGCTCGACCTCGACGTGGAGCCCGAAGGACTGGTGGAGCAGATCGGCGACAAGCTGGGGTTCGTCTCGAAGCGGGCCGAGGGCGACCTCGAGCGTTTCAAGGAGTTCATCGAGTCGCGTCCCCAGGAGACGGGCGCCTGGCGGGGTCAGCTCTAGCGGAGCAGCCGAGGGAACGGGTATCCGTCGCCGTCGCCGTGCCCGCCGCTCCGGCCGGCGGCGGCGGCAGGGTGCTCTCCCGCTGGGAAGCCCCACCGGTTGCACCCCGCCCAGGCCGCTCCGGGGGCACCTATCGTCAACCACATGAGGCCCTTCCGCTTCGGCGTCCAGACCTCCAGCGCTCCAACCGGCAGGGTGTGGCGGGAGCGGGCCCGCAAGATCGAAGACCTCGGGTACTCGACCTTGTACGTCCCCGATCACTTCGGTGACCAGTGGGGGCCGATCGTGGCCATGACCATCGCCGCCGAGGCGACCGAGACGCTCAACGTCGGGGCCCTGGTCTTCGACAACGACTATCGCCACCCGGTGGTGTTGGGCAAGGAGATCGCCACGCTCGACCTGGCCAGCGAGGGTCGCGTCGAGTTCGGCATCGGGGCCGGGTGGATGAAGAGCGACTACGACGAGGCCGGCCTCGTCTATGACCCTCCCGGCGTGCGCATCGAGCGCATGGTGGAGGGGCTGGCGGTGATGAAGCAGCTGTGGGGGGAGGGTCGGGCCCAGCTGGACGGTTCCCACTACACGCTCTCGGGCGCCCAGGGCCTTCCCCGGCCCCACTCGGCGGGCGGGCCGAGGATCGTCATCGGCGGCGGGGGCCGGCGCGTCCTGTCCATCGCGGCCAGGGAGGCAGACATCGTCGGCGTCAACCCCAGCCTGGCCGCCGGCTACGTCGGAGCCGAGGTGGCAGTGTCCTCGACCGCCCCCTACTACCGAGAGCGCATCGGGTGGATAAGAGAGGCCGCCGGCGACCGCTTCGCAGACCTCGAGCTGCAGTGCCTGACCTTCATGGTGCAGTTCACCGATGACCGCCGAGGGACCTACGAGGCGGTGGCCCCGCTGTTCGGCCTGACCCCCGAGGAGGCGGCCGAGGTCCCCATTGCCCTCGCCGGCACCGTGGCCGAGATGGTGGAGACCCTCCAGCAGCGGCGGGAGGAGTACGGCTTCAGCTACGTCGTCGTCCACGACCCCGAGATGGAGCAGTTCGCCGAGGTGGTGGCCAAGCTGGCCGGCACCTGAGCGCCGGGTCGCGCTAGGGCGCCAGCGCGGCCTCCACCGCTGCCTGCACCAGCGTTGCGACCCGCTCACCCACCAACAGGTCGATCTCGAGGCGATCGAGCGTGATCGCCATGGAGATCTCCGCTCGGGGATCGGCGAAGGCGACAGAGCCACCGAAGCCCGAGTGGCCGAAGGCCTCGACGTGGGGACCGACCGGCGACAGGAACGACCCGCCGCCCATGAAGCCCATGCGCCACTGCACCGGGATCATCAGCACCAGGTCGGGGCGGGTGTTCTGGATGGCGGTGGCCGCCGCCAGCGTGGCCGGGTTGAGCAGCGTCACGCCCTCCAGGCACCCACCCCGCTCCAGCGCGCCGTAGAGCTTGGCCAGCGACCGGGCCGTGAAGCACCCGCTGAACGACGGCGCCACCGTCTCGAGGCCCTCCTTGCTGTTGACGAAGCCGATCATGTCGCCATCGGGGGCCAGCACCCGCAACAGCAGGTGGTCGGGAGGAAGGATGGCCTCGGCCGCCGCCAGCGAGAGGTCGTTGCCGAACACCGGCGCCACCCGGTGGTGCTCCTCGGAGGGAGCCCCGATGAACAGGCCGTCCAGCGCGAGCGGCCCGGCGATCTCCTCGGCCAGGAACTGGGGGAGCGGCCGCCCGTCGATGCGCCGGATCAGCTCGCCCACGAGCCAACCGAAGTTCATGGCGTGGTAGCCGTTGGCGGTGCCGGGCTCCCACAGGGGCTCGAGCCGCTCGACCATCTCGACCATGGCCTGCCAGTCGGCCATGTCCCACACGTCGGCGACCTCCCCCCGGATCTGGGGGATGCCCGCTTCGTGGGTGAGGCAGTGCCGGATCGTGACCGCGTCTTTGTCCTTGCGGCCGAACTCCGGCCACAGGGCAGCTACCGGAGTGTCGTAGTCCAGCCGGTGGCGCTCCATCACCATGTGCAGCGCCGTGGCAGCCACCCCTTTGCTGGTCGAAAAGGACACGGCCATGGTGTCGGGTGCCCAGGCCTCTTCCTCCAAGCCCCGGAAGCGCAGGCCCCCCCACAGGTCGACGGCCGGCTCCCCCCGGTGGCGAATGGCCACCGAAGCGCCGTGGTGGCGGCCCTCGGCCAGGTGCTCGCCCAGGAGCTGTGCCACCCGGGCGAAGCGGGGCGTGCACTCTCCCTCCACCCCGACCGGAAGCTTCACCATGGGCCCAAGGTAGACGGGGGTCGCCGGTAACCAGTCCTCATCGTCGCGATGTCCCCGGCGCCACCGCTGCGTATCGTCACGGCCGCGATGACCTTCCCGCCCCCCGCCGACAGCGGCCGCCTCTCCGGGACCAGCCACCGCCTGGGCGTGCTGGGGGGGACGTTCGACCCGGTGCACATCGGCCACCTGGTTGCCGCTTCGGAGGTCCGCCACGCACTGGCCCTCGATCAGATGCTGTTGATGTTGGCCGACCAGCCGTGGCAGAAGGTGGGGAGCCGCCCCATCACCCCCGCCACCGACCGCCTGGCCGTGCTCGAGGCCGCGCTGGGTGAAGCGCAGGGCCTGCAGGCGTCCACCCTGGAGATCGAGCGGGGCGGTGCCAGCTACACCGCCGACACCCTGTTCGAGCTGCGGCGCCTGCACCCCGGAGCCGAGCTGCACGTGGTGGTCGGAGCCGACGTGGCCGCCGACCTGGGCACGTGGGTGCGGGTGGAGGAGGTCAAGGCGATGGCGCAGCTGGTGGTGGTGGGCCGGCCAGGGGCGGTGGCACCTGTGCAACGCCTGGCCGAGGAGGGTTGGCGGGTGACGGCGGTGCCCATCCCCCCCATCGGGATCTCGTCGTCGGAGGTCCGCTCCAGGGTGGCGTCCGGTCGACCCATCGATTACCTGGTGCCGGCGCCGGCGGTCCGCGAGATCGCGCAGCGGGGTCTGTACGCTTCGCGCAGATGACTCCGGCGGTGCCCCGACTGCCCCACGTATGGCGACGCCTGCAGGCCTTGGTCGCCGTCGCTGGTCTCGTCGGGGCCGTGGCGGTCACCGCCGCCCTCGTGGCGACGCCGGCGTCGTCGGCCGGCACCTCCCTTCGACCGGTAGATGCCGGGCTCGCGCTGCGCCCCCGCGTCGAGATCCGGGGCGGCAACCCCTACCGAGCATTCCAGCTCGCCGACCGACTTGCCGCTGACGGCGCGACACTGGCCACCGTCCAGCCGGCCACCGAGGGCGCGAGCGCGGGCGACACCGCCATCGTGTACTACGACCGCCGGCACGCGGCGACGGCCGACCGCATCCAAAAGTTGCTCGGTCGGGGAACGGTTCGCCGTGAGCAGGTGTTCGAACCGAAAGCCGACGTGACCATCGTTTTGGGAAAGGAACCCTGACACGCGTGATGACGACAAGAAGGACCGGCGACCTCGACGAGGTCCGGGGCTGGGCGGCGCTCGCCGCCCGGATTGCGGACGCCAAGAAGGCGACCGACACGGTTGTCCTCGAGGTCGGGCCCATCCTCGCCATCGCCGACGCCTTCGTGATCACCAGCGCCGGCAACCCGCGTCTGGTGCGGACGATCACCGAGGAGATCGAGTTGCAGCTCAAGGCGGGGGACGGGCCGCGCCCACTGCGCATCGAGGGCCTCGACGACGCCCGTTGGGTCCTCATGGACTACGGCGACTTCATCGTCCACGTCTTTCTCGACGAGGCCCGCACCTATTACGACCTCGAGCGGCTCTGGTCCGACGCCGAGCGGCTCGACTGGCAGACGCTGGCGCCGGCCCGCTCTGCTGCCGGCGGCGGGTAGCGCCGCCGGCGGACCCGAAATCCCCCGCCCCCGGAGTGGACCTGGGGGGATTTGAACCCCCGACCTTCACCATGCCATGGTGCTGCGCTACCGAGCTGCGCTACAGGCCCAGGAGGTCGTCACCCTAGCATCGGGCGACCTCAGCCCCGGCCGGTGAAGCGGCCCACGATCTCCGCCGGCGCCTTGTCGGGACTGCCCGCCTGATAGGGCGGCTGGGGGTCGTATTCGATCAAGAGCTGGATCGCCTGGGCGACCTCCTCGCCGCTCTCCCAGCCGGCCAGGCACAGCGCCATGTCGATGCCGGCCGACACGCCGGCGGCAGTGACCAGCTTCCCCTCCCGCACGACCCGCTCCTCCACCACCGTCGCCCCCAGCCGCCCGAGCTCCTCGCGGGCCATCCAGTGGCCGGTGGCCCGCACACCGTTCAGCAACCCGGCGCCGCCGAGGATCAGCGAGCCCGTGCACACCGAGGTCGTCCAGCGGGTGGTCGCGTGGATGGCCCGCACCCAGTCGTGGACCGCGGCATCGCCCATGAGCTCCCGCGTGCCGGGGCCCCCTGGCACCACCAGGATGTCGGCCGCCTCCACGTCGGCCATGGCTGCGTCTGCCACGAGGCCCAACGACTGTGAGTCGTTGCGCACCGGCCCTGCCCTGGCCGCGCAGAAGGTGACCGAAGCACCGGGCAGGCGGGAGAGCACCTCGTAGGGGCCGACGGCGTCGAGGGCGGTGAAGCGGTCGAAAATCAGAAAGACGATGTCCACGCGGGATCTCTAGCATCTTGCGATGGTCGAGCCCTACGACGCGCAGGCAATCGAGCGCAAGTGGCAACAACGTTGGGAGTCGGAGGGCACCTACGAGGTCGACAACGACGACCCCCGGCCGCCCTACTACCTGCTCTGCATGTACCCGTACCCCAGCGGCCCCGCCCACATGGGCCACGTGCGCAACTACACCTTCGGCGACCTCATCGTGCGCCACCGCACCATGCACGGCCACGCCGTGCTCAGCCCCATCGGCTTCGACTCCTTCGGCCTGCCGGCGGAGAACGCGGCGATCAGGACGGGCGTGCACCCGCGGTTGTTCACCGAGGAGCGCATCGCCGAGCTGACCGAAAGCCTGAAGGGGATCGGCGCCGTCTACGACTGGCGCCGACAGGTCCGCAGTCACGACCCCGAGTACATGCGGTCGACCCAGACCATCTTCCTCAGGCTGTGGGAGGCGGGCCTGGCCTACCGGGCGGAGGCCCCGGTGAACTGGTGCCCGGGATGCCACACCGTGCTGGCCAACGAGCAGGTCAGGGCGGACGGAACCTGTGACCGCTCCGGCGACGTGGTCCAAAAGCGCGATCTCGAGCAGTGGTTCTTCAAGATCACCGCCTACGCCCAGGAGCTGCTCGACGACCTCGACGGCCTCGACTGGCCGGAGCGGGTGAAGGTGATGCAGCGCAACTGGATCGGCCGCTCGGAGGGCGCCGAGTTCGAGATGGTCGTCGAGGGCACCGAACACCGGCTGCGGGTCTTCACCACCAGGCCCGACACCAGCTTCGGGATGACCTATGCCGTCATCGCCCCCGAGCACCCGCTGGCGCTCGAGATCACGAGCTCCGAACAGCGCGGCGCCGTCGAGGACTTCGTGGCCCAGGTGCGGATGGCGAGCGACGTGGAGCGGCTGTCCTCGGAGGGGCCGCTGGAAAAGCGTGGCGTCTTCACCGGCGCCCATGCCGTGAACCCGTTCAACGGCAAGCTGGTGCCCATCTACCTGGCCGACTACGTCCTCATGACCTACGGCACGGGGGCGATCATGGCGGTGCCGGCCGAGGACCAGCGGGACTGGGACTTCGCCGAGGCCTACGGGCTGCCGATCGTGAGGACGGTGCAGCCGCCCGAAGGTTGGGAGGGCGAGGCCTACACCGGAGAGGGGCCGCGCATCAACAGCGAGTGGCTCGACGGCATCTCCGACACCGCCGAGGCCAAGACCAAGGCGGTGGAGTGGCTCGAAGCTCGGGGCATCGGGGAGCGCAAGGTCAACTACCGCCTGCGGGACTGGCTGCTTTCCCGCCAGAGGTTCTGGGGCTGCCCCATCCCTGTCGTGTACTGCCCGGACCACGGTGCCGTTCCCGTGCCCGAGTCCCAACTCCCGGTCGTCGCTCCCGACGACGTCGAGTTCCGGCCCACGGGCGAGTCGCCGCTGCGGTTCCACGAAGCCTTCCTGCACACGACGTGTCCCACCTGCGGCGGCCCGGCCGAGCGCGAGACCGACACCATGGACACCTTCGTCGACTCCTCCTGGTACTTCTTGCGCTTCTGTGACCCCCACAACCGCCTGCTCCCCTTCTCGAAGGAGGCGGTCGAGAGGTGGATGCCGGTCGACCAGTACATAGGGGGCATCGAGCACGCCATCCTCCACCTGATGTACGCCCGCTTCTTCACCAAGGCGTTGGGTGACGTGGGTCTGGCGCCGCCTTCGTTGCGAGAGCCGTTCCGGCGGCTGTTCACCCAGGGCATGATCCGCATGGGCGGGACCAAGATGTCAAAGTCGAGGGGAAACCTCGTGGAGCCGGGGCACTACCTCGACACCACAGGCGCCGACTCGCTGCGGCTGTTCCACCTGTTCGTGGGCCCCCCCGCGGACGACGTGGATTGGAGCGACCAGAGCGACGAGGTTATCGAAGGCTGCGCACGCTTCTTGAAGCGGGTGTGGCGTCTGGCCCTGGAGCCGGAGCAGGCGGTCCCGCCACCGGCCGACCCCGACAGCGTGGAGCGGGCCACCCACCGGCTGATCGCCCGCGTCAGTGACGAGTACGAACGCTGGTCGTACAACACGGCGGTGGCCTCGCTCATGGAGTTCACCAACCTGCTCTACAAAGAAGGTGCCACCGACTTCGCCGTCGACACGCTGTTGTTGCTGCTGGCCCCGATGGCACCCCACATCACCGCAGAGCTGTGGGAGAGGCGTCATGGCAGCCACATCCATGCCCAGCGGTGGCCGGTTGCCGACCCGGCCAAGTTGGCCGTGCAGTCGACCACGATGGTGGTGCAGGTCAACGGCAAGGTGCGCGACCGGCTGGAGGTGGCCCCCAACATCGGCTCGGAGGAGGCCGAGCGCCTGGCGCTGGGGTCGCCCCGGGTCCAGGAGCTGCTGGCTGGCTCTCCGCCCCGCAAGGTGGTCGCCCGGCCACCCCGCCTGGTGAACATCGTCCTGTGAGCCGGCCCTTCAACACGAGACGGCCGGGGGCGGGGTTGGGGCCCCGTGCGGGGAAATGAGCACATGTAACGCTTTAAGAGGAGCAGGGGTCGGAGGCGGCATGACGCTGGTGCAGGCCCCCGCTCCCACCCTGCCCGGACGCATCGAGGCAGGCACCCACCGCGGCGGGACGATCACCTTCGTCAACGGTGGCGGGCAGCCGGTCAGGATGCCGTGGGCCCAGTTGCACGAGGAGGCCCGGGCGGTGGCGGCGGCCCTGCAGGCCCGTGGAATCGGCCCCGGCTGTCACGTCTCACTGCTCGGCCCGACGACGCGGGCGCTGGTCACGGCAGTTCAGGCCACCTGGCTCGCCGGCGCCACCGCGGTGGTGCTGCCCCTGCCGATGCGGCTCGGCTCTGTCGAGGAGTTCGTGGCCCAGACCCGGGTGCGCATCCGGGGGGCAGACTCGGCGCTGGTCGTGGCCGACGGTGACCTTGCCGCCTTCATCGAACGCAGGCCTGGCGACCCGCCCTTGGCCATCATGGGCGATCTCATGCCCGGTGCCGGCGGGTCGACCAGCGACGACTTCGAGGCACCGGTGATCGACCCGAACGAGCTGGCCGTCCTGCAGTTCACCAGCGGCTCCACGTCTGACCCCAAGGGCGTGATGCTGCCCCACCGGGTGATCCTGGCCAACCTCGACGGCGTCGCTGCGGCAGCCGAGCTGGACCCCGAGGACGACGTGTTGGTGTCGTGGCTGCCGCTCTACCACGACATGGGCCTCATCGGGCTCCTGACCCTCTCCATGATCAGCGGCACCGACCTGGTGCTGGGGGCGCCGCAGGACTTCATGGCCGCTCCCGCTCGCTGGATGCAATGGATGAGCGACTACCGGGGCACGGCGACCGCCGGGCCCAACTTCTCCTATGCCCTTGCCGCTCGGGCGCTGAAGCGGCTAGACGGTCTCGACCTCTCGCGCTGGCGGGTGGCCCTCAACGGCGCGGAGCCGGTGGACCCCACGACCTTCACCGACTTCACCCAGGCGGCTGCCCGCCACGGCTTCCGTCCCGGCGCCGCCTTTCCCGCCTTCGGCATGGCCGAGGTGGCCATCGGCGGCAGCTTCCCGCCACCGATGCGCGGGCTCGTGGTCGACACCGTCGACCGCCGGGTGCTGGAGACCGATCGCTACGCCGCCCCCGTTCCCGAAGACGCCCCTGGCGCTCGGGCCCTGGCCCGGCTCGGTCGGCCCATCCCCGGGCTGGAGATGCGCATCTGCGACCCCCAGAGCGGCCACGTCATGTCCGAGCGGGAGGTGGGCGAGCTCGAGATCCGGGGCACGTCGGTGACCACCGGCTACTACCGCCACCCCGAAGCCACCGAGGCCCTGTTCCACGACGGGTGGCTCCGCACCGGCGACCTGGCCTACCTCGTCGAGGGGGAACTGGTCATCTGCGGGCGCATCAAGGACCTCATCATCGTGGGCGGGCGCAACGTGTTCCCCGAGGACGTGGAGCGCGCCGTCGGCGGCGTCGACGGGGTACGGGCCGGCAACGTCATCGCCTTCGGCGTCGAGGGCCGCAAGGGCCGCGAGGCGCTGGTGGTGGTGGTTGAGACGAGGGC
>JAHWJQ010000077.1 GCA_019348305.1 Actinomycetota bacterium | reverse complement strand
TTGAACGCCATCTCCGAAGAGTCGACGTCGTGGTAGGAGCCGAAGGTGAGGGTGGCTCTGACGTCGACCGTGGGGTACCCGGCCAAGACGCCCGACTGCAGCGCGTCCTGGATGCCGGCGTCGACCGAGGGGATGTACTCCTTCGGGATCACGCCTCCGGTGATCTTGTCGATGAACTCATAGCCGCCGCCGGGGCCTGTCGGTTCGAGGTCGATGACGACGTGGCCGTACTGGCCCCGCCCGCCGGTCTGGCGGATGTAGCGCATCTCGACCTTCTCGGCTTTGCGGGTGATGGTCTCGCGATAGGCCACCTGGGGCTTGCCAACGTTGGCGTCGACCTTGAACTCCCGGAGCATCCGGTCGACCAGGACCTCGAGGTGGAGCTCGCCCTGACCGCCGATGATGGTCTGGCCGGTCTCTTCGTCCGTGTGCACCTGGAACGACGGGTCCTCATCCGACAGGGCCTGCAACGCCTTGCCCAACTTGTCCTGGGCGTCCTTGGTCTTGGGCTCGACGGCCACGTGGATGACCGGCTCGGGGAAGTCGAGCGACTCCAGGACGATCGTCGCCTTGTCGTCGCAGAGCGTGTCGCCGGTGGTGGTCTGCTTCAGGCCGACGACCGCCACGATGTCACCGGAGAAGGCCGCTTCGAGATCCTCGCGGTGGTTGGCGTGCATCTGCAGGATGCGCCCGATCCGCTCCTTGCGGTCCTTGGTCGAGTTCAGCACAGCGGCGCCCTTTTCGAGGGTCCCCGAGTAGACGCGGATGTAGGTGAGCTTGCCCACGTGGGGGTCGCTCATGATCTTGAAGGCGAGGGCGCTGAAGGGCTCCTTGTCGTCGGCCACCCGCTCGAGCTCCTCGATGCCCTTCAGGTCCATGCCCTTGGTGGGGGGAATGTCGACGGGGCTGGGCAGGAAGTCGACGACGGCGTCGAGCATGGGCTGCACGCCCTTGTTCTTGAACGCCGAGCCGCAGAGCACCGGGACGATCTCGTTGGCGATGGTCGCCTTGCGCAGCGCCCGGCGCAGGTCCTCGACGGTGATCTCCTCGTCGCCCAGGTACTTCTCGGTGAGGAGGTCGTCGTAGTTGGTGAGCACGTCGAGCAGCTCGTGACGCCAGGTCTCGGCCTCGTCGCGAAGCTCCTCGGGGATCTCCACCACATTCCACGCTTCGCCGCTCTTGGAGGTCTCGTCCCAGACGAGGGCCTTCATGCCGAGGAGATCGACCATGCCCTTGAAGTAGCTCTCGGCCCCGATCGGGAGCTGCAGCACCGCTGGCACGGCATCGAGGCGGTCCTTGATCATGTCGACGGTCCGGAAGAAGTTGGCGCCGATCCGGTCCATCTTGTTCACGAAGCAGATCCGGGGAACCCCGTACTTGTTCGCCTGACGCCACACCGTCTCGGTCTGCGGCTCCACCCCGGCCACCGAGTCAAAGACGGCCACGGCGCCATCGAGCACGCGCAGCGACCGCTCGACCTCGATCGTGAAGTCGACGTGGCCGGGCGTGTCGATGATGTTGATCCAGTGGTCGTTCCATGTGCACGTGGTGGCGGCAGAGGTGATGGTGATGCCACGCTCCTGCTCCTGGACCATCCAGTCCATCGTTGCGGCACCTTCGTGGACCTCGCCGATCTTGTAGTTCTTGCCGGTGTAGTACAGGATCCGCTCGGTCGTGGTCGTCTTGCCCGCGTCGATGTGGGCCATGATCCCGATGTTGCGGGTCCGGGCGAGAGGGATGTTTCGAGTCGGCATCTGGGCGACTTCCTTCAGACTGGGACGTAGAACCGGGCGCCGTCAGGCGCCCGGTCGCATCGTTGGTGGCGGCTCCGCGCTACCAGCGATAGTGGGCGAAGGCCTTGTTCGATTCGGCCATCTTGTGGAGGTCTTCCCGCCGCTTCACGGCTGCACCGATGTTGTTGCTCGCGTCGAGCAGTTCGTTGGCCAGCCGTTGCGCCATCGTCTTTTCCCGGCGCTGACGGCTGTAGCCGATCAGCCATCGGATCGAAAGCGTCGTCGCCCGAGGAGCGCGCACCTCGACGGGCACCTGGTAGGTGGCGCCGCCGACCCGGCGGCTGCGGACCTCGAGCTGGGGCTTGGTGTTCTCGACCGCCCGCTTCAAGACCGACAGGGCCTCGCCGCCGCTCTTTTCCTTCACGATGTCAAGGGCGTCGTAGACGATCCTCTCGGCCACCGAACGCTTCCCGGCGAGCAGCACCTTGTTCACCACCTGGGTGACCAGCACCGAGCGGTAGATCGGATCGGGCATGAGGTCTCGGCGGGGCGCGGGCCCCTTCCGCGGCATCTCAGCCCTTCTTGGCGCCGTAGCGGCTACGGGCCTGCTTGCGGTCACGTACGCCGGAGGCATCCAGCACGCCGCGGATGACCTTGTACCGGTAGCCCGGCAGGTCCTTCACGCGGCCCCCGCGGACCAACACGATCGAGTGCTCCTGGAGGTTGTGCCCCTCCCCGGGGATGTAGGTGGAGACCTCGACGCCGCTGGTCAGCCGGACGCGGGCGACCTTTCGCAGTGCCGAGTTCGGCTTCTTGGGGGTCTGGGTGGCCACCCGCGTGCACACACCACGGCGCTGTGGCGACCCCTTGAGCGCCGGCGTCTTGGTCTTGTCCTGTTGGGACTTCCGGCCCTTGCGGACCAGCTGCTGGATGGTGGGCACACAGACCTCTCGTAAAGGAATTTCGGGGACCGGCCAGCGGCGCCCGCCGAGGGCGCGCACAGCCAACGGACCATGCTACGGCCAGCCAGCGCTAACAGCAAACGACGGGAAGGGAGCTGCCTGAGCCCCACGACCCGAGCGCGGCGGGCCGACCGCGGCCTACCCTCGGGTCCCAGCAATGGCAGATCTGGCCGACCACGCGTACGCCCACGCCCTCGCCGTACTCGGCAACGAGGAGGCAGCGGCCGAGGTGGCCGTGCAGGCGGTGCGCCGGGGCGGCCGCTCCCGCTCGGCGGTGCTCGGTCATGCCCGCGATCATGCTCTTCGCAGCGCGTCCGAGGCTTGCCTCGTCGACCTCGACGCGCCAGCTCCGCCCGAGCTCACCGAACTGGCACGAGCCCTGGCGGCAACGAGGCCGCCACTCGAACGAGCCGTGGTCGACCTGGCCACCCGCCACGGTCTCGATCGCCGGGGCCTGAGGCGCGCCCTCGGGGTGTTGCCGGCGGCGGCAGCCCTGCGCGTTGGGGAGGCGTACGTCGAGTGGCAGCGGCACCTGGACCCGGTGGTGCTGGCCCATCTCGGACCTGGTGGTTGCGACGCACTTGCTGATGCGCTCGGCCAGGAACCTCGGGTCACCCTCGGCTCCCTCTTGGCCGCCGGGCCAGCGGTCGCCGAGCACGTCGCCAGCTGCGACGCGTGCCGCGACCGGCTGCGGGCCATGGTCTCGGTGCGGATGCTGCTGGCCCAGCGTCCACTCGAAGCAGCGCCGGCGGCGGTGCGAGCAGCGGCAGCCCCGGCGCGCGTGCTGCGCTTCCAGAGCCGGCCGGTTCTGCCGGGGAGACTCGAGCCGGTGGCGCGGCGGGCTCACCTGCTGCGCGCCGCGCTTCTCGCCGCGTCGGCAATCCTGGCGGCCGTAGCCGGCGGTACCTATCTGTCCAACCGGCAGCCGCATCAGACGCGGGTCGAGTCCCTGACGCAGCTACCCGCCTCGGGCGGCGGCCTGCAGGCCCGGCCCACTTCGGTGGCAGGGCCCCTTCCTCCGCCGGTGGAATTGACCAACACCTCCACCCGGGCAGCCACCTGGGTGGCCGAGCCGGACGTTGCCTGGCTGGAGGTGTCACCGAAGACAGGACGCCTGGACCCGGGGAAGTCGGCGGAGCTGCGGTTGGCGCTGCACGATTCCCCGGAAGGGGAGGTGCGGGCCGTCGTGCGCATCAGCAGCACCGACGGATCGGCGACGGTGGTGCGCCTGACGGCCACCGTCGAGCACCCGCCGGACGTGGCCGCCATGGTGCGGGGCTGCGACGTCGTCGCCACCATCGAAGACGAAGCTGAGGTCGCGTCCGTGACCCTGCACTGGACGGAAGCGGGAGACGAGCGGTCGATGCCGATGCAGCCTTCGCGTGATGGTTTCGGCGCCCGGCTCCCCGAGCAGCGCGAGGGCCTCGTCTGGTGGGTGAGTGCCGTCGACGCACGGGGCAACTCGTCGCGCACCGCCGGCGCCGCCCTCGCCGACCGGTCCTGCCCCTGAGCGCGTTTCGGGTCCTGAATCGGAGCGTCTTGCGCTCCGATCCAGGACCCAAATAGCAGGGTCGAGGCTAGGCGGACTCCTCGGAATCGCCGGCCCCGGACGCCGCACCGTCGCCGGCAACCGTGCTCGCCAACCATGCCAACTGCTGGGCGGCATCGGCTTCGGTCGAGCTCCTCCGAGCCAGCCACTCCGAGAGGTCCTCGGTGCTGTCGTCGTCAGAAGACCACCCTTGCATGGGTTGGTAGTCGGGGGCGTCGAGCTCGATGTCGCGGTAGCGCAGCATCCCGGTACCGGCGGGGATGAGCTTGCCGATGATGATGTTCTCCTTGAGCCCCAAGAGCCCGTCGGACTTGCCTTCGATGGCGGCCTCCGTCAGCACCCGGGTCGTCTCCTGGAACGACGCTGCCGAGAGCCAGGAGTCGGTGGCCAGTGAGGCCTTGGTGATGCCCATCAGCTCGGGCCGGCCCTCGGCGGCCCGCTTCCCCTCCTGGACCAACTGGCGGTTCATGTCGGTGAAGACCTTGGCGTCGGCCCGCTCGCCGGGAAGGAAGGGCGCGTCCCCCGGGTCCGCGACCGACACCCGCCGCAGCATCTGGCGGACGATGAGCTCGATGTGCTTGTCGTGGATCGACACACCCTGGTCGCGGTAGACGTTCTGGACCTCGTCGACGAGGTACTGCTGGGTCTCGCGGATGCCCTTGATCTCGAGCAGCTGCTTGGGGTCCTTCGGGCCTTCGATCAGTGCATCGCCGGCGTGCACCTCGTCCCCGTCGTGGACCTCGAGGCGGGCCCGGGGGGAAACGGTGTAGGTCTCCTCGCTGCCGTCGTCGCCGACGACGGTGATCCGGCGGGCGTTGTCCTCATCGGAGATGCGGACGGTTCCCGAGGTGCGGGCCAGCACCGCCGCACCCTTGGGCGTGCGAGCCTCGAACAGCTCGACCACACGGGGGAGACCCTGGGTGATGTCCTCGGAGCCGGCGATGCCGCCGGTGTGGAAGGTCCGCATGGTCAGCTGCGTTCCCGGCTCGCCGATCGACTGGGCGGCGATCACTCCGACTGCTTCACCGAGCTCGACCATCTTGCGGAAGGCGAGCGACATGCCGTAGCACATCGCGCAGATCCCGTAGGGGGCTTCGCAGGTGAGAACGGACCGGACGCGGACGCGGGTTACGGCCTGGTCGTCGCGTAGGGCGACGACATCTTGCTCACCGACCATGTGGCCGGCTTCGAAACTGCCGGCGGGCTCGGCCAGCACGCGTCCGTAGAGCCGGTAGTCGAGGTGGCTGCGCTTTCCGGCCTCGTCGGGGACGATGTTTTCCAGCCACAGCCCCCTGCTCGTGCCGCAGTCGATGTCGCGGACGATGAGTTCTTGGGCGACATCGACGAGCCGTCGGGTGAGGTACCCGGAGTCGGCGGTGCGAAGAGCGGTGTCGGCCAGGCCCTTGCGGGCGCCGTGGGTGGAGATGAAGTACTCCAGCACCGACAGCCCCTCCCGGAAGGAGGAGGTGATCGGTCGGGGGATCATCTCGCCCTTGGGGTTGGTGACGAGGCCTTTCATCCCGGCGATCTGGCGTACCTGCTGGGGGTTCCCGCGGGCGCCGGAGTTCACCATCATGTCGAGGGGGTTGAACTTCATCCCCGCCAGTGTCCGGTCCATGGCCCGGCCGACCTCGCCGCGGGCGCTCTCCCAGATCTCGACCTCTTTGTTGCGGCGCTCGTCATCAGTGATGATGCCCCGCTTGAACTGCTGCTCCGCCTTCTCGGCTTCCTTTTCGTACTTGTCGAGGATCGACTGCTTGTCGGGCGGCGTGCGCACGTCGTCGATGGAGATGGTGAGGCCTGAGCGGGAGGCGAAGCGGAAGCCGAGGTCCTTGATCTTGTCCAGGCTCTCGGCCACGTCGTACTTGGGGTAGTTGTCGGCCAGCGTCTCGACGATGCGCATGATCGGCTCCACCTTGCGGTAGCGACTGCCGTGGGGAGCGGTCTTGCCCACGAGGTGGTTGACGAAGGGGAAGTCGGCGGGAAGCGCCTCGTTGAAGAAGACTCGTCCCGGGGTGGTGCGGGTGTAGGTGCCGTCGGCGTCGCGCAGCCGGGGGTCGCGGAACTCGATCAGGGCGTGAAGAGCCACCTCACCGTTCTCGTAGGCCTTTTCGATCTCGAACACGTGGCGGAACGGCCGGCCTTCTCCCGGAAGTCCCTCTTCTTCGAGCGTCAGGTAGTAGGCACCGAACACCATGTCCTGGGTCGGGTCGACCATCGGCCGACCGGAGGCGGGAGACAGGATGTTGTTGGCCGAGAGCATGAGGATGCGAGCCTCGGCCTGCGCCTCCGCCGACAGCGGCAGGTGAACGGCCATCTGGTCGCCGTCGAAGTCGGCGTTGAAGGCGCGGCACACCAGCGGGTGGATCTGGATGGCCTTGCCCTCGACCAGCACGGGCTCGAAGGCCTGGATGCCCAGGCGGTGCAGGGTCGGGGCCCGGTTGAGGAACACGGGGTGCTCCTTGATGACGTCTTCGAGGACGTCCCAGACCTGGGCGCGCCGGCGTTCCACCATGCGCTTGGCCGACTTGATGTTCTGGGCCAGCTCGAGGTCGACGAGCCGCTTCATGACGAAGGGCTTGAACAGCTCCAGGGCCATCTGCTTGGGCAGGCCGCACTGGTGCAGCTTGAGGGTGGGCCCGACCACGATGACCGAGCGGCCGGAGTAGTCGACGCGCTTGCCGAGCAGGTTCTGTCGGAACCGGCCCTGCTTGCCCTTCAACATGTCCGACAGCGACTTGAGCGGGCGGTTCCCGGGGCCGGTGACCGGGCGCCCGCGGCGGCCGTTGTCGAACAGCGCGTCAACGGCCTCCTGGAGCATCCGCTTTTCGTTGTTGACGATGATCTCGGGAGCCCCGAGATCGAGCAGCCGCTTGAGGCGGTTGTTGCGGTTGATGACGCGGCGGTAGAGGTCGTTGAGGTCGGAGGTGGCGAAGCGACCGCCGTCCAACTGGACCATCGGGCGCAGGTCGGGGGGGATGACCGGAACAGCGTCGAGGATCATCGCCCGCGGGTCGTTGACCCGCCGGCCGTGCTCGTCGCGCCGGTTGAAGGCGGTCACGATCTTGAGCCGCTTGATGGCCTTCTGCTTGCGCTGAGCCGACAGCGGGCGACGACCGTCGTGCGCGTCGATCTGCTCGCGGAGCTTGATCTCCTCGGCGTCGAAGTCGATGCGGTCGATCAGGCGGGCGATTGCCTCGGCCCCCATTCCGCCTTCGAAGTAGTCGGCGAAGCGATCCTTCAGCTCACGCCAGAGCAGCTCGTCGTCGATGACCTTGCGGCCGTGGAGGTCGCGGAACTCGTCGAAGGCCCGCTGGACCAGCTCGAGCTCGGCCTGGGCGCGGTCGCGGATGAGGGTGACGTCTTTCTCCGTGGCCCGCTGGCGCGACTTGATCTCGGAATCCTTGGCCCCGGCCTTCTCCAGCTCGGCCACCTCGTCTTCGAGAGCCTTGAACCGGCGGTCGATGTCGAGGTCGCGCTGGCGCGTGATCTCCTCCAGCTCCTCGGCCAGCTCGGCTTCCAGATTGGGCAGGTCGTTGTGGCGCTTCTCCTCGTCGACCCAGGTCACCAGGTTGGCCGCGAAGTAGATGACCTTTTCGAGCTGCTTGGCCTTGAGCTCTTCTTTGACCTCGGTGCCCATCAGCAGGTACGCGAGCCAAGACCGGGTGCCGCGGAGGTACCAGATGTGCACGACGGGCGCGGCGAGCTCGATGTGCCCCATGCGCTCGCGCCGCACCTTGGAGCGGGTGACCTCGACGCCGCAACGCTCGCAGATGATGCCGCGGAACCGGACGCGCTTGTACTTGCCGCAGTAGCACTCCCAGTCCTTGGTCGGACCGAAGATCTTCTCGCAGAAGAGCCCGTCCTTTTCCGGCTTCAGAGTCCGGTAGTTGATGGTCTCCGGCTTCTTGACCTCGCCGTTGGACCAGGTACGGATCGAGTCGGCGGTGGCCAACCCGATCCGGAGCTGCTCGAAATCGTTGACATCCAGCACTAGTAGCTGCTCCTCTCGGCCCGGCGCCGCTCTCGTTCTGCGTCTTCTTCGTCTGATCCCCGCTCGGGTCGCTCGATGCTGATCCCCAACTCCTCGGCGGTACGGAACACGTCCTCGTCGAGCTCTCGCATCTCGATCTCTTCGCCCGTGTTCGACAGGACCTCGACGTTGAGGCACAGCGACTGCATCTCCTTGATGAGCACCTTGAAGGACTCGGGGATGCCCGGCTCGGGGATGTTCTCGCCCTTGACGATGGCCTCGTAGACCTTGACCCGGCCGAGGACGTCGTCGGACTTGATGGTCAGCAGCTCCTGGAGCGCGTAAGCGGCGCCGTAGGCCTCGAGGGCCCACACCTCCATCTCGCCGAAGCGCTGGCCGCCGAACTGGGCCTTGCCCACGAACCCGTCGAGGACGTTTTGCAGCGAGGAGAACGGCAGGCACAGCGTCGCCTGCCCGGCCTGGTCGCGCGCGATCGAGAGGGCCGCGGCCGCAGCGGGCATCACCGACCTCAGCGTGCGGGTTTCGGCCGACGCGCCGGCGCCTTTGAGCTGGGGCTGGCGCAGGCCCGTCGTCCTGATCGACGCCGATTCCTACAAGCGTGCCGGCGACGCGGACGCGATCCTCGCGCACGAGGTCGCGCATCGGATCCACATGAACCACGGTCCCGATTTCCACGCGCTGGTCGAGACGCTGCTCGGCGCCGACCCAAAACCGGCGCGGGACTGGCTGCGCCGCGATGGAGCGGCCCTCCATCGGATCGGCC
>JAHWJQ010000076.1 GCA_019348305.1 Actinomycetota bacterium | reverse complement strand
GCCAGGTGCTGACCCCGGCTCAGATCCGGGCCATCGTGGAGTACGAGAGAGGCTTGCTGTGACGGGCTCGGTGCTGGCCGCGTTGGCGTGGGACCCGCAGATCCGCGGGGCGCTGATCGTGCTCACTGCCTTCGTCATCCTCCCCGGCAGCGTCTTCATGCTGTTGTCCACCAACACCGGGGCCAAGCTCGGGTTCCTGCTGGCCGCCACCGGCCTCACCGGCTGGATGGCGGTGATGGGCTGGATCTGGGTCTCCTACGGCATCGGCATCAAGGGGGACCCGCCGACCTGGAAGGTGCACGACGTCGTCACCGGTTCCGTCAGTGAACAGTCCACCTACGAGCCGGCAGAGACCTTCCCCCGCGGATGGGAGAAGCTGAAGCCCGGCGACCCGACCCTGGCCGACGCCACCGCGGCGGCGAGCAAGGTGCTGGCGCCGGCCGAGGAGGCCGGAGGGGAAGAGGCGGGCGGCGCCGAGGAGGCGGAGGTCAAGACCGAGCGGGCCTTCGAGCCCGCCTTCGAGAGCCCCGAGGACTACGTCGTCGTCGGTGGGTTCCGCAAGGGCGGGGAGAGCTACTTCCTCCCAGGGGGCCTCATCGAGGTCTCCGACGGCCCCTTCAAGGGCTGGTTGCACAAGCCCCACTACGTGGTGCTGCAGGCCCGGCCCGTGATCAAGGAGCCCTCCCTGACCGGGGCGCCCGTGAGGCCCGCACCTGACCCCACCATGCCGGCGACGAGCGTCATCATGGTGCGCGACCTGGGTCGTCTCCGGTTCCCCTCGACGATGGTGGCGTTGTCGATGACCATCGTGTTCCTGATCCTGTGCAATGCCCTGCACCGTCGGGACAAACAGATCATGGAGGAAAGGGCGGCACTCGCACCAGCGACAGGCTAGAAAGAGAGCCATGGAGCAGTACCTGCCGATCCTCACGATGCTGGTGCTGGCCATCCTGTTCTCGGGCCTGTCGTTCTTCGCCTCCGGGCTGCTCGCGCCACGCAAGCCGTCGGTGGCCAAAGAGGCCCCCTACGAGTGCGGCATCGTCCCCACCACCGAACCAGCGGAGCGCTTTCCCGTCCGCTTCTACGTCGTGGCCATGCTCTTCATCATCTTCGACATCGAGATCATCTTCCTCTACCCCTGGGCCGTGAGTTTCGGGGCGCTCGGCACCTACGGCCTCCTGGCCATGGTCCTCTTTGCCGCCATCGTGTTCATCTCGCTGCTCTACGAGATCGCGATGGGCGGGCTCGAGTGGGGCCCCGTTCGCCGCGCCCGCCCCGGTGCTCAGGCTGGTCGCACCTCATCGTCGACCATCCGTCGTGTCGGGCGGGCCCCGACCGAGCAGGAGGCGGCCTAGCCATGGCCGGTCTCGGCGATCTCCGCCACAACTTCCTCACCGGCACCATCGAAGATCTCGTCAAATGGGCCCGCAAGAACAGCGTCTGGCCCAACACCTTCGGTCTCGCCTGCTGCGCCATCGAGATGATGGCCACCGGGGCTGCGAACTACGACATCAGCCGCTTCGGGATGGAGGTGTTCCGAGCCTCCCCCCGCCAGGCCGACCTCATGATCGTGGCCGGGCGCGTCTCGCAGAAGATGGCGCCCGTGCTCCGCCAGGTCTACGACCAGATGATGGAGCCCAAATGGGTCATCTCCATGGGCGTCTGTGCCTCCTCCGGCGGGATGTTCAACAACTACGCCATCGTCCAGGGTGTCGACCAGATCGTCCCCGTCGACGTGTACGCACCCGGTTGCCCGCCGAACCCCGAGACCCTCCTGCACGCCATCCTCACCCTCCACGCCAAGATCCAGTCCGGGGAGATCACCCGCCGGCGCGACGAGACCGGCCGCGGTGCCGGCATCGAGGTGGCGGAGGTCCTGCCGACGGGCGGAGAGGCCAAGGAGTCCCGGGTCCGCGTCGCCACCCCCTCCTGACGTGACGCGAGCGACGTGAGCGAGGCGGCCGACATCGAAACACCGGCCACGGCCGCACCCGAACCCGAGCGCCTTCACGGCTGCCCGGTGACGTGGTCGGCCGGCCAACAGGTCGTCCACGTCCCCCGTGACCGCTACCGAGAGGTGATGCTGGCGCTGGCCGCCGATGGCTTCGATCTCTGCTCCGACCTCTGCGCAGTCGACTACTCGGCCACCTCCACCCGGTCGCTGCCCGAAGGCGTGGCGCCTGAGCGTTTCGAGGTGGTGGTCAACCTCACCTCGATGGCCCAGCGCCGTCGTGTGCGGGTGCGGGTGCAGGTGCCCGATGCAGACCCGGTCGTGGCGTCGCTGTTCGCTGTGTGGCCGGGTACCGAGGCGATGGAGCGCGAGGCTTGGGACATGCTCGGGGTGGCCTTCGAGGGGCACCCCGACCTCACCCGCATCCTGATGCCCGAGGATTGGGAGGGCCACCCGCTCCGGAAGGACTACCCCGTCGGGCGCGTGCCGGTGCAGTTCAAGGCGCCGGCTCGATCCCGTGGTGACAACTCCGGGGCCGAAGGGGCATGAACAACCGGGTTCCGGCAGCCGAGACCTCCGAGGGCCCGCAGGAGATGGCTCGCCGGGGCGCGACCGCTCCGGCGGAGTTGCTGCGGGAGGAGGGCGCAGTCCTCCGCCTGCCCGAAGGCCCGACGTTGTCTGCGGACGACGTGGCCATCGAAGTCGCCGAAGGCGAGACCATGATCATCAACATGGGGCCGCAGCACCCGAGCACCCACGGCGTGCTGCGGGTGATGATGGAGCTCGACGGTGAGACGGTCATCCGGTCCAAGCCGGTGATCGGCTATCTCCATACGGGCATGGAGAAGACGGCCGAGGACCTCATGTACATCCAGGGGTCGACCAACGTGACCCGCATGGACTACCTCGCCAACTTCTTCAACGAGAACGTCTACTGCATGGCGGTCGAGCAGCTGCTCGGCATCGAAGTGCCGCCCCGGGCCACATGGATCCGGATGCTGCTCTGCGAGCTCAACCGCATGTCGTCGCACCTGTTGTTCATGGCCACCAACGGCATGGACGTCGGCGCCCTGTCCATGATGATCTACGGCTGGCGGGAGCGGGAGCTCGTCCTGGCCTTCTTCGAGAAGGTGACGGGGCTGCGGATGAACTACAACTTCATCCGTCCTGGTGGTGTCGCCGCCGACCTTCCGGCAGGGTGGCGCGACGACGTGCTGCAGATCTGCGACCTCATCGAGCCCCGGCTCGACGAGTACGACGAGCTGCTCACCGGCCAGCCGATCTTCCAGGAGCGCACCCAGGGCGTCGGGGTTCTGACGCAGGAGCAGGCGATCGCCCTCTCGGCCACCGGCCCCATCCTGCGCTCGACCGGCGTCCAGTGGGACCTGCGGCGCGACATGCCGTACCAGTACTACGACCAGCTCGAATTCGACGTGATCGTGGGCGAGTACGGCGACGCCTTCGACCGCTACGCGATCCGGCTGAACGAGATCCGGGAGTCGATCAAGCTCGTGCGCCAGATCGTCGAGCTCCTGCCCCCCGGTGACTTCCGGACCCAGGACAAGAAGGTGACCCCGCCACCTCGGGCCCGCATCGACGAGTCGATGGAAGCCCTGATCCACCACTTCAAGCTCTTCACCGAAGGCCTCCGGGTGCCGGCCGGCGAGGTCTACGTCGCCGTCGAGGCACCGAGGGGCGAGCTCGGCTGCTACCTCGTGTCGGACGGCTCGGCCAAGCCCTACCGTCTGCACGTGCGAGGGCCGTCCTTCGCCAACCTCCAGACGCTCCCCGTGATGCTGCGCGGCGGCCTCATCGCCGACGCCGTCGCCATCATCTCCTCCATCGACCCCGTGATGGGAGACGTCGACCGATGACACTTCGCCCTCGCAAGCGGAGCTTGCTCGGCGAGCTCGCTTGTGCCGGCCTTCGGCCGGCGCTGTTTCTGGCTCCGTCGACCGGCGAAGCCGGATCGACGGAGGTGCATGCCGCAACCACCGCGGCCGCCATCGGCGCGGCCGTGGCAGACCGAGGCTGCGGGTGGCCCGTAGGGGGGGTGCCGCAACGGGAGGGGCCCCCGAAGGGGGAGGGGCCCGTTGTGGAGGGGCCCCTGAGGGACAGGACCCGCAGCCGGGCAATGCGCGGGGGCGGCCGATGAGCGGGCTCAGCAAGGAGAACCTGGAGCGGGCTCGCCAGACGATTGCGCTGTACCCGCAGGCCCGCTCCGCGATGTTGCCGCTGCTGCACCTTGTGCAGGAGCAGGAGGGGTACCTGACCGAGGAGGGGATGGCGCAGGTCGCCGAGCTGCTCGACCTGACGCCGGCCGAGGTCTACGGGACGGCGACGTTCTACGACATGTTCTTCACCCACCCGGTCGGGACCTACCTGATCTCGGTGTGCACCAACATCGCCTGCCTCCTCAACGGCGCCTACGAGCTGCTCGAGCACGCGGAGAAGCGCCTGGGCGTGAAGGCCGGCAGCACCACCGCCGATGGGCGCTTCACCCTCGAAGAGGTCGAGTGCATCGGCCTGTGCGGCAACGCCCCCTGCCTCACCGCCAACTGGCGGTTCTTCGGTGACGTCACTGCCGACAGCTTCGACGGCCTGGTCGACGACCTGGGCGCCGGCCGTCTCAGCGAGACCGTGCCCCCCCACGGCACGTTGTGCCGGGTACGGCGCTCCGTCGGCCTGATGGCGGGCGGGCCCAAGGGCGAGCACGCGGCGCCCCCGCCGCAAGAGGCGGCCGCTCCCCTCTCCGACGCCCCCCAGTCCGTGGCGCCCGGCACCCACGATCAGCCCGCCAGCGCCAAGTCGGCGGCCAAGGCGGCCAAGCAGGTCTCCGAGGTGCGCAGCGTCGGCGACACCGCATCCCAAAAGGGAAGCGGGGAGCGCGAGTAGTGGCCACCACCGTCGAGCCCATCGTCACCCGCCACATCGGCAACCCCGAGTCGTGGACGCTGCGCAGCTACCTGGACCACCGGGGCTACGAGGGCCTCCGCCGGGCACTGGAGATGACCAGCGAGGAGGTTCAGTCCCAAGTCGACAAGGCCAACCTGCTCGGCCGGGGCGGCGCCGGCTTCCCCGCCGGCCGCAAGTGGTCGATGCTACGGAAGGCGTCGCCGTCGTACCTGGTCGTGAACGGCGACGAGAGCGAGCCGGCGACGTTCAAAGACCACATGCTCATGGAGGAGGACCCCCACCAGATCATCGAGGGCACGCTCATCACCGCCTACGCCATCGGTGCCGCCCAGGCCTTCATCTATGTCCGGGGTGAGTTCGCTCTCGCCATCGAGCGGATGACCGCTGCCCTCAACGAGGCCTACGCCCACGGCGCCGTCGGGCATCGCATCTTCGGGTCGGACTTCTCCATCGACGTGGTGATCCACCCTGGCGCCGGCGCCTACATCTGCGGGGACGAGACGGCGCTGCTCGAGAGCCTGGAGGGCAAGCGGGGCTTCCCCCGCATCAAGCCGCCCTACTTCCCGGCGGTGATGGGGCTGTACGGCGCCCCGACCATCGTCAACAACGTCGAGACGATGTCCAACGTGCCGTGGATCGTCCTCAACGGTGGCGAGGCCTTCGCCGCCATGGGCGAGGCCCAGGCCACGGGTACCCGCCTGTTCGCGGTGTCCGGCCACGTCACCAAGCCCGGCAACTACGAGGTGGAGCTGGCCAAGAACACCTTCCGCGACCTCATCTACGACCCCCGCTACGGCGGGGGCATCCGGGGCGGCCACGACCTCAAGGCCTTCATCCCAGGAGGAGCCTCGTCTTTCTGGTTCGGCCCCGAGCGCCTCGACATGCCGCTCGACGAGACCAAGGTCAAGGGCGAGGGCGGCTCGATGATGGGGTCGGGCTCGGTCATCGCCATGGACGAGACCACCTGCATGGTCCGCGCCTCGTGGCGTCTCGTGCGCTTCTTCCAGCGAGAGTCGTGCGGCCAGTGCACCCCCTGTCGAGAGGGGAGCAACTGGCTCGAAAAGATCATGCGGCGGATCGAGAACGGGGCCGGGCGGATGGACGACCTCGACCTCCTGCTCGACGTCTGCGACAACATTTCGCCGGGCGTGCAGTGGCCGTCGAAGTGGCCGCCGAACATGACCACGATCTGCCCGCTCGGGCCGTCCATCCCGCCGCCTATCGTCTCGGCCATCGGCATGTTCCGCGACGAGTTCCTCGTCCACATCAAAGAGGGCGCCTGCCCGTATGGCTGACACCGAGACCGGCGAGAAGACCACCCTCACCATCACCGTCGACGGGCGCGAAGTCGAGGCCCAGCCGGGGGAGATGATCATCGCCGCGGCCGAGCGCCACGGCGTCTACATCCCGCGCTTCTGCTACCACCCGCGGATGCGACCGGTAGGGATGTGTCGCATGTGCCTGGTGGAGGTGGTGGGCCCCCGAGGCCCGATGCTGTCCCCGGCCTGCTTCGTACCGGTGGCCGACGGCCAGGTGGTCAACACCGAGACGCCGGGGGTGAAGAAGGCCCAGGACGGCGTGCTCGAGTTCCTGCTGGCCAACCACCCGCTCGACTGCCCGGTCTGCGACAAGGGCGGCGAGTGCCCCCTGCAGGACCAGACCTTCGCCTTCGGCCCCGGTGAGACCAGGTTCGTGGAGGAGAAGCGGCACTGGGAGAAGCCGATCTCGCTGTCGAGGCTCGTGCAGCTCGACCGCGAGCGCTGCATCCAGTGCGACCGCTGCACCCGCTTCGCCGACGAGGTGGCTGGCGACGCCCTCATAGAGTTCGTCGGCCGCGGCGCCCACACAGAGATCAACACCTTCCCCGACCAGCCCTTCGCCTCGTACTTCAGCGGCAACACGGTCCAGATCTGCCCGGTGGGGGCGTTGCTGTCGGCTCCCTACCGGTTCCGCGCCCGCCCTTGGGACCTCGAGCAGGTGGAGAGCACGTGCCAGACGTGCGCCGTCGGCTGTCGCATCGCCGTGCAGTCCTCCAACGACCAGCTCACCCGCTACCTCGGCCTCGACAGCGACCCTGTGAACCACGGCTGGCTGTGCGACAAGGGCCGCTTCTCCTACGAGGCGGTGAACAGCCCGTTGCGGCTCGGCCGACCCCTTTTACGCAGTGGCGGCGCGCTCTCCGCCGCCACCTGGCCCGAGGCTCTCGACGCCGCCGCCCAGGGGCTCTCGGACGCCCGGACGACCTTCGGCCCTGCGTCGATCGCCGTCATTGGCGGTGCCCGGTTGGCCAACGAGGATGCCTACGCGTGGGCCAAGCTCGCCAAGGGCGTGATCGGTACCGACTCCGTGGACTGCCAGTTGGGCGACGGCCTCCCGGCGGAGGTGGTCATCGGCCTGCCGCGGGCCACCATCGACGAAGCGTGCTCGGCCTCTTCGGTCGTCCTGCTGGCCCCCGACATCAAAGAAGAGCTGCCCGTCCTCTACCTCCGCCTGCGGGCCGCCGCGGTGGACGGCAAGACCAAGATCATCGAGCTCTCGCCTTGCAGCACCGGGCTCACCCGCTACGCGGGCGCTGCCCTGGGCTATGCCCCGGGTGAGGCGGCCAGGGTGGCTCGCGCTCTCGCCGGCGTCGGGTCCACCGACGGTGATCGTGCGGTTGAGGCTGCCCGAGGCTTGCTCGGGGACCGACCGGTCGTCGTGCTGGGGCGGCCATCAGTGGCGGAGTCGGCGCAGTCGGTCGTCGAGGCGGCGGCCGTGCTGGCCCAGCTGCCCGGGGTGCGGTTCCTGTCGGCGCTGCGGCGGGGCAACGTCCACGGCGCCATCGATGCCGGGCTGGCGCCCGGGTTGCTTCCGGGCCGTGTGTCACTCGACGACGGTGGGCAGTGGTTCTCGAGCGCGTGGGGCGGGGTCCCGCAGAGCAGGGGCCTCGACACCGCCGGCATCCTCACCGCCGCGGCTGCCGGGGAGATCCACGGGCTGGTGCTGCTCGGGGCCGACCCCCTGTCGGACTTCCCCGACCGCGACTTGGCTCGCCGGGCCCTCGAGCGGGCGTCGTTCGTGGTCGCGATCGACACCTTCCTCAACGACAGCGTGCAGCATGCCGACGTGGTGCTGCCGGCGGCCACCTTCGCCGAACGCCCCGGCACCACCACGAACATCGAGGGGCGGGTCACCCGGCTCGGCCAGAAGATCACCGCTCCCGAGGTTGCCTGGCCGGACTGGATGATCGCCGTGGAGCTGGCCGCCCGCTTGGACGGCGATGTCGGGTTCGCCTCCCTGGAGGAGATCTCCGAGGAGATGGAGCGCCTGGCGCCGGCCTTCGCCGGTGTCACCGCCGAGGTGTTGTCCAGCCGGCCCTACCGCGACGGTGTCGTCATCCCGCTGGAGGGCGCGCCGACGCCGCCTGGCGAGGCACCGGTCGACGCCACCGCCGACCCCATGTCCACCCCCGGCATCGCCCATGTAGACGATCAAGGGCCGACCGAACCGGTTCCGGCCGCCGACGGGGAGACCGAGGACTCGCTTTCTCCGGCCGGGGGGCCCGATGCCCGCGGAAACCGGCCCCCGCTGCTGCACTGGGAGGGCAAGGCCGAGCCGGTGGCCCTGCCCAAGCCCGACGCTTACGCGCTGCGCCTGATCGTCGGCCGCAAGCTCTACGACGCCGGGGTGCTCGTGCAGATGTCGCCGGCGCTGGCGCCGCTGGCCGCGCCGCCGGTGCTTCGCGCCCACCCCTCCGACCTCGACCGACTCGGGGTCAAGAGTGGCGGTCAGGTGCGGCTGCGCTCGGCCCGTCTGAGCGCCACCATCGAGGTGCAAGCCGACCCGAACCAGCGGCGGGGCACCGCCAGCGTCCCCTTCAACGTGCCCGGCCTCGACACCGCCGCCCTCTTGCGGGCGGACGAGCCGGTCACCGAGATCGCCATCGAGACGCTGTGACCTTCGCTCCCGTGCTTGCCGGTGGCGACCCGCTGCTGACCGGGAAGATCGACCTCGCCGTCGTGCTCATCGTGTTGTTGAAGACCTTCGTCACCTTCGCCGTGCTCATGGTCGCGGTGCTGTTCATGGTGTGGTTCGAGCGCAAGGTCATCTCCGACATGCAGAACCGCATCGGCCCCAACCGCGCCGGCCCATGGGGGATCCTGCAGTCGCTGGCCGACGGCATCAAGCTGTTCTTCAAAGAGGACCTGCTCCCC
>JAHWJQ010000075.1 GCA_019348305.1 Actinomycetota bacterium | reverse complement strand
CACAGGTGGCGCCCCGGTGCTGGGAGCGCCCGTCAACGCGGGTGCAGCGGACCGGCCTGTAGGTCTGAGGGAGAGCGACCCGGTCAGCACCGGCTCCCTCGTGCTGGCTGGCGTCGGGGTCGCGGGGGTGGCCTTGTTCATCGCGGGCGCCGGCGTCTTCTTCAGCACCCGTCGGCGACCGCAGCCGGAGACCGCTCCCGTCGTGCAGTAGTACCGACCAGCAGAGCAGGCACAGACGGCTGCGCGGGTCCTCCGGGGCCACGGCGGTCGGGCACACCTCGACCCGCGCGCCGTAGGCCCGCAGCACGTCGATCTTGTCCTTGGCGACCTTGTCGGGGCAGACGAAGACGCAGGAGTAGCCCTTCTTCTGCGCCACCAGTGCGAGACCGACCCCGGTGTTGCCGGAGGTGGGCTCGACGATGGTGCCGCCGGGCTGCAGCAGGCCCCGGGCCTCGGCGTCGGTGATCATGGCCAGCGCCGGCCGGTCCTTGACGCTTCCCCCCGGGTTCAACAGCTCGAGCTTGGCCAGCAAGTGGCAGTCCACGTCACGGCCGATGCGGTCGAGACGGACCAGAGGCGTGTTGCCGATCAGCTCGACCAGTGAGGTAGCCGCACGCAGGTCGGCCACCGCCGGATCGGTGAGCGGGCGGACCGGGATTCCCGGCGGTGCCACCTGGTCGTCGGTGTACAGGGTGACGGCGAGGCCGGCCTGGCGGAGGGCTACCGCTGCCGCAGGGGGGCCGACCACGGCCACGTGGCGGGGGATGTGCGTGCGGGCGTGGGCGATGTCGGCAGCGGCGAGCTGTGCGACCCGGATGACGTGGCCGGCCCGGGCCTGCAACCGCTCGGGGACGTCGACGTCTCCGACCACGACGAGCAGGTCCACCGGCACCGAGCCTACCCACCGGCCCTCGCTACCGTTCCGGCCCTCGCTACCGTTCGGCCGTGCCCGAGCTGCCCGAGGTGGAGGCCTACCGCCGCTTGGCCGCCGAGCGGGCCCTCGGGCGCGAGATCGTCGCCGTCGAGGCCCCCGACGCCTGGTACCTCAAGGGCGGCCTCGGCGCCGGCGAGCTGGCCGAGGCGCTGGTCGGCCGGTGCTTCAGCGCCGCCCGCAGGATCGGCAAGCTCCTCGTACTGGAGACCGTGCTGGCTGGCCCGACCGGGGCCCCAACCCCGGTCTCCTCCGAAGCGTGGGGCCCCGACCCCACGCCGGCCGTGCCGCCTGGCCCGACCGGGGCCGGGCCGGCGCTGGGGTTGCGCTTCGGGATGACAGGGCGACTGGTGGTCGACGGCTGGGTGGGGGTGGGGGAGCTGCTCTATTCGTCGAACCGGGCGGAGCCGGCGTGGGACCGGTTCGCCGTGCGCTTCGCCGACGGGGGCGACCTGCGCATGCGCGATCCCCGCCGGCTGGGCGGGGTGGTGCTCGACCCCAACGAGGCGGCCTTGGGCGTGGACGCCGCCGGCGTCACCGTGGCCGGGCTGCGGCGGGCGCTGGGGGCGAGCGTCGCCCCCCTCAAGGCCCGGCTGATGGACCAGGCCCGGGTGGCCGGCGTCGGTAACCTCATCGCCGACGAGGCCCTGTGGCGGGCGGCCCTCGACCCCCGCCGGCCGGCGGCGTCGCTCACCGACGCGGAGCTGCGCCGGCTCCAAAAGCACCTGCGCTCGAGCGTGGCCGACCTCATCGAGCGGGGCGGGTCGCACTCGGGCGACCTGCACCCGCACCGCCACGCCGGCGGCCGCTGCCCGAAGGACGGCGCCACCTTGGCCCGGGCCACCGTCGGGGGCCGCACCACGTGGTGGTGCCCCACCCACCAGCGCTGAGGCGGTGCCGACTCGCCGGCCGCAGCTCGCCGCAGCCCGGCGCTCGCCCGCTTTGGGCAGGCTCAACTTCGCTCTGCGACGCTCCGCTTGCCCAGACGTTCAGTTGCCCGCGCGACCGGCCCGCCGCGCCGCCAGCCGCCCCAGCTCGTCGAGCTCCACGCCCTCGGCGGCCAGCACCGCCCGCTTGGCCGGCGAGCCCAAGCCGTAGTCCCCGATGCGGCCATCGGAGCGGACCACCCGGTGGCAGGGGATGAGCAGCGGGACCGGGTTATGGCCGAGCGCGGTTCCCACCGCCCGCACCGCCTTGGGTCGACCGATCTCTGCCGCGATCCAGGCGTAGGGGCGGACCTGGCCGCGGGGGATCTCGGCCGCCTTGGCCAGCACGGCGCGGCCGAACTCGCTCACCGTCCGCAGGTCGTAGCGCAGCCCCGACGGCCTTCCCGCGAGGGCGGCGTCGACGTCGAGGACCAGGCGGTCGGGAGGTCCGGTATCGGGCAGCGCCGGGCGGCCGAAGCGGTGGGCGAAGGCGCCGGCGAAGGCCTGGGCGCCCTCCGCAGCCACGAGCGAGCAGGCGGAGACACCCGAGCGGTTGTAGGCCACGAAGACCGGCCCCAGGGGGCTCGGTCGCAGGAAGAAGCGGTCGGCCAGGCCCACCTCGTAGAGGACCGAGGGGAGCAGGCTGGCGGGGGCGGGCGAGACGAAGAGCCCGGACAGGTCGGTCATGGGGGAGAGGTCGGTCACGCTGGCAGCTCCCGGGAATGCAGTTGGAGGATGGAACGCAGGGCGCCAAGGCCCCGGTGCACGTCGGCTTTGACCGTCCCCTCCGGGCGGCCCACGACCAGGGCCACCTCGCGGTAGGTCAGCTCGCCGGCGTGGTGCAACACGATGGCCCGGCGCTGGGGTTCAGGCAGGAGGGCGAGCGCGGCTGCCAGCTCGCCGGCCGTCTCGTTGCGGAGGGCACCGTCGCTGCTGTCGCCCGGTGCCGCCGGCGGTTCTGCGCCCTCGTCGAGGGGAGCCGTCCGGGGCCGCCGGCTGGCCGACCTGGCCCGGTTGCGACAGACGTTGAGCGTGATCTGGGCGAGCCACGGCCGCAGGGCCAGCTCCGCCCGCCGGTCGGGCCCATAGCCCTGCAGGGCGCGGTAGGCGCGGACGAAGGCGTCCTGGGCTGCGTCCTCGGCCTCGGCCGGCGCCCCAGTGAGCTGCAGGGCGATCGAGTAGACGCGGCCCTGGTGGGTGCGCACGATGTCGGGGAAGGTGGCGTCCAGGTCAGCGGCCAGGCGGCGCCCGAGGCTGCCGTCGCCCGCCACCCCATCGCAGTCCACGTCCCATCAAAACACCGCGGCGCCGGCGATGGTTGCCCCTGCCCCGCCCGACCCCGCCCGCCCCACCCCGCCCGCCTCATCATCACCGGGCGCCCGCCAGGTGGTGCAGGGCGACCGCCGCGGCAGTCGCCACGTTGAGCGAGTCCACCCCGGGGGCCATGGTGATGCGAACGCGTACATCGGCTGCGGCGAGGACGGCCGCCGACAGCCCCGGTCCCTCCGCCCCGACCACCAGGGCCTGGCGCGGCCGGGGCCGCACCTGGCGGAGGTCGACGGCGTCGGTCGCCGGCGTGAGCGCGAGCAGCTCGAACCCAGCCGCCCGCAGGTGGGAGAGCGAGTCGGGCCAGCCGCCCAGGCGGGCGAAAGGCACCCGGAGCACGTGGCCCATCGACACCCGCACCGAGCGCCGGTACAAGGGGTCGGCTGACGTGGGGTCGAGCAGGAGCCCGCCGGCGCCGAAGGCCGCGGCGTTGCGGAACAGCGCCCCCAGGTTCTCGTGGTCGTTCACCCCTTCGGCCACCACGAGCAACTCCGCAGGCTCGGCCACCGCCCTCGCGTCGGCCGGCACCCCCCGCTCGGCGGCAGCCAGCGCGCCGCGGTGCAGGTGGAACCCGGAGATGGCGTCGACCACCTCCTGGCCGGCGACGAACACGGGCACGTCGAGGGAGTGCAGCTCGGCCTCGAGGGACGCCAGCCGGCGCGGGGTGAGCAACAGCGACCTGACCCGGTAGCGCGAGCGGAGCAGCTGGCGGATGACGAGCTCGCCCTCGGCGATGAAGAAGCCGCCGTCGGCGCCCCCCGATTGCTCCCGCCGGCGGCGGAGGTCGGGGTCGGTGAGCAGGACGAAGTCGCCGACCCGCTGGTCGCCAGGATCGTCGACGGCCACGATGGTCGCCATCGCCGGTGATCCTGCCTGACCGGTGGGGCCACCGCGGTAGTGTGAGTGGCGAAGCGGTATCTGTCTCGCCGCAAAGCCGGCGCCCGGACCACGGGGCGGCTCACGGTACGGAGCGTCGCCAGCTGCTCCCGAGCGCGTCGAACAGAGGAGACGGCCATGCCTTCCGCAGCCCAGCACGCCCCCGAGGCACCCGCAGACCGAGTGGGGGGTCCTGTCGCCTACCGGATGGCCAAGGCAGTGATGACGCCGTTGTTCCGGGTCCTTTTCCGGGTGAGGGTCGAGGGTCTGCACCACCTGCCGCGGCGCGGTCCTGTGATCCTGGCCGCCAACCACCTGTCCTTCATGGACTCGCTCTTTTTGGGCATGGTCACCCCCTGCCCCATCGCCTTCATGGCCAAGGCCGAGTACTTCGACAAGCGGCGCACAGCGTGGATCTTCCGGGCCACCGGTCAGATCCCGCTGCGTCGGGGCAGCGCGGCGGCGGCCGACCAGGCGATGTCGGAGGCCCGCACCGTGCTGGCCGACGGCGGAGCGGTCGGCATCTACCCGGAGGGGACCCGCTCCCGGGACGGGAAGCTGCACCGCGGCAAGACGGGGCCGGCCCGGCTGGCGGTGGCCACCGGGGCGCCCATCGTGCCGGTCGGCCTCTCGGGCACCGACGCCATCCAGGCGCCCGGGCAACTGCTGCCCCGGCCGTTCAGAACCGTCACCATCCGCTTCGGGTCGCCCACCCGCCTCCCATCAGCCGACGTCACCGACGGCACCGACGGCACCCGGGCCGGGCTGCGTACCGCAACCGACCACCTCATGGCGGCGATCGCCGGGCTGTCGGGCCAGCAGCACGCCCAGCCCCGCCCGGCGACGACCTGAGGCGTCAGCCCCCCGCCACCCACACGGTCTTCACGTTGCAGAACTCCCGGATGCCGTGCGCCCCGAGCTCGCGCCCGTAGCCCGACTGCTTCACCCCCCCGAACGGCAGCTCGGGGTACGAGGTCGTCATCCCGTTGACGAAGACGGCGCCGGCGTCGAGGTCCCGCACGAAGCGGGCCCGTTCCACCGGATCGTCGGTCCACGCGTTGGAGCCGAGCCCGAAGTCGGTGGCGTTGGCCAGGGCGATGGCCTCGTCGATGTCGCCGACCCGGAACAGCGACGCCACCGGACCGAAGGCCTCTTCGGAGAAGATGCGCATCTCAGGGGTGACGCCCGTGACGACGGTGGGCGCGTAGTACCACCCCGGCCGGTCGGGGCGCCGGCCGCCGCACACCACCGCCGCACCCTGGGCCACCGCGTCGGCCACCAGCTCCTCGACGTCACGGCGCACCTGCTCGGTGGCCAGCGGGCCGATGTCGGTCTCCTCGTCGAGGGGGTCCCCCACCCTCAGAGCCTCCATGCGGTCCACGAACCGGCGCTCGAACTCGTCGGCGACGGCGCTGTGGACGATGAAGCGCTTGGCCGCGATGCAACTCTGGCCGTTGTTCTGACAGCGCGCCTTCACGGCCACCTCGGCCGCCCGCTCGAGATCGGCGGACGGCATGACGATGAAGGGGTCGCTGCCTCCGAGCTCGAGGACCGACGGCTTGAGCGAGTCGCCGGCGATCGCCCCGATGGAGCGGCCGGCGGGGGTGCTTCCGGTGAGCGTCGCCGCTTTGACGCGGCGGTCCCGAAGGACCGCCTCGACGGCGTCGGCACCGATGAGCAACGTCTGGAAGACGCCGTCGCCGAACCCCGCCCGCTGGAACAGCTCCTCCAGGAACAGGGCCGACTGGGGCACGTTGGAGGAGTGCTTGAGCAGGGCGACGTTGCCGGCCATGAGCGCCGGGGCCGCGAAGCGCAGCACCTGCCACAGCGGGAAGTTCCACGGCATCACGGCCAGCACGGGGCCCAGGGGCTGGAAGCAGGCATAGGCCGCGGCGGCCCCCACCGTCGAGGCGTCGACCGGCTCGGGGGCCAGGAACTCGGGCGCCTTGCGGGCGTAGAACCGGCAGCCGCGGGCGCACTTCTCCACCTCGGCCCGGGCCGCGGCGATGGTCTTGCCCATCTCGGTCGTGACCATCTCGGCGATGCTGTCTGCTTCTGCTTCGAGGATGGCGGCCGCCGCCTCCAGCCAGCGCCCCCGGTCCTCGAGGCTCGTCAGCCGGTAGGCGCCGAAGGCCGAGGCCGCCCGCTCGAGGCGGGTCTCGATCTCTTCGGGCGACAGCGGGTCGAAGCGCTTCACGACCTCGCCGGTCGCGGGGTTGACGGTGGCGATGGGCACGGGCGGCTCCTGGTTCTGTCGGGTTCAGCGGCTCGGTGGCTCCCAACCCAGCAGCTCGCGGTGGCAGCGGAGGAGCCCTTCATAGGCGCGGTAGAGGTCGTCGGCCGCCCCGTGGAGGGCCTCCGGAGGAGCGGGCTGCGGGGCCCACCGGCCCCGTAGCGGCTCGGTGGCGACCAGCGCCTCGAGGGCGGCGGAGGTGTTGCGCAGGCGCTGGTGCGCCCGGCGCAGCCGCTCGCGCTGGTCGGCTGACAACTGCTCGGGGCTCAGGGGTTCGTTCGTAGAGCGATACCACTACACGATTCTGGGGAGGTCCGCAGACCTGGCAGGTGCGGCGAGATCCCCAGAACCCGGCTTGGGGGCTCAGTCGCTGCCCAGACCGACGGGGCAGCTGACCCCGGTCCCGCCGAGGCCGCAGTAGCCGTTGGGGTTCCGGGCGAGGTACTGCTGGTGGTAGTCCTCGGCATAGAAGAATGCGCCGAGGGGTGCCAGCTCGGTGGTGATCTCCCCGAAGCCGGCGTCGGCCAGGCGCTTGGCGAAGCTCTCCTTCGCCCCGGACGCTGCGGCCGCCTGGGAAGCACTCGTGGTGTAGATGGCCGAGCGGTACTGGGTGCCCACGTCGTTGCCCTGGCGCATCCCCTGCGTGGGGTCGTGGCCTTCCCAGAAGGTGCGGAGCAGCTCGTCATAGGACGTGGCAGAGGGGTCGAACACCACCAGCACCGCCTCGGTGTGGCCGGTGCGGCCGCTGCACACCTCTTCGTAGGTCGGGTTGGGGGTGTAACCGCCGGCGTAGCCCACGGCCGTGGTGAACACTCCCGGCACCTGCCAGAACAGGCGCTCGGCACCCCAGAAGCACCCCATGGCGAACACCGCCTGCTCCAGCCCGTCGGGGAACGGCGGACGCAGCGGCGTGCCCAGCACCAGATGGCGTTCGGGCACACCGAGCGGCGTCGGGCGCCCGGGCAAGGCCTCCTCGGGCGCCACCATGCGCGTCTTGGTCCGGTTGAAAAGCATCGCTGCCTCCTGCGCTCTGTGCTCTCGGCTGGCGCCGGGCACCAGTCTTCCCGAGGTTGCACGGCAATCGGGAGGCGCCCGGCTCGGGTCGCTCCGGCCGCTGTCAAACTAGGTCTGCCGTACCGCCCGCGGCGCCGCGACCGGAGGTCTGCTCATGGCATCACCGACCCACTCCACTCCCGTCTCCACCAAGGCCACCAAAGCGACCAAGGCAGCCAAGGCGGCCAACAAGGCCAAGTCGGCCAACGGGGCGGCCCCGAACGGCAGTGCCGGTCGGGGCGGGAGGGCGAGCGTCGCCGACGACGTCCTGCGTGAGGTCGTCGCCGCCCTGGAGGCGCTGAGTGCCGGCGACTTCTCGGTCCGCATGTCGAGCCGGCGCAACGGCCAGGCTGAGGTGGCACGGGCCTTCAACGCGGTGGCGGACCGCAACGCCCGGCTGCACGGTGAGCTCACGAGAGTGGCCCGGGTGGTGGGCCGCGAGGGCCGGATGACCGACCGGGTCTCGGTGGGCGTCGCCGCCGGGGCCTGGGCCGAGGGCAGCGCGGCCGTCAACAACCTCATCGACGACCTCGTGCGGCCCACCACCGAGGTGGCCCGGGTGCTCGAGTCCGTCGCCCGCGGCGACCTGAGCCAGAAGATGGTGCTGACCATCGAGGGCCGACCCGTGAAGGGCGAGTTCCAGCGCATCGGCACCGTCGTCAACACGATGGTCGACCAGCTCGGCTCCTTCGCCGACGAGGTCACCCGGGTGGCCCGCGAGGTGGGCACCGAGGGCAAGCTCGGCGGCCAGGCCAAGGTCAAGGGCGTCTCGGGCACGTGGAAGGCCCTCACCGACAACGTGAACGAGCTGGCCGCCAACCTCACCAACCAGGTGCGCAACATCGCCCAGGTCACCACCGCGGTGGCCAAGGGCGACCTCAGCCAGAAGATCACCGTCGACGCGAGGGGCGAGATCCTCGAGCTCAAGAGCACCGTCAACACCATGGTCGACCAGCTCGGCTCCTTCGCCGACGAGGTCACCCGGGTGGCCCGCGAGGTGGGCACCGAGGGCAAGCTCGGCGGCCAGGCCCACGTGCGGGGCGTCTCGGGCACGTGGAAGGACCTGACCGACAGCGTCAACTTCATGGCCGGCAACCTGACGACCCAGGTGCGCAACATCGCCCAGGTGTCGGCTGCCGTGGCGAGGGGCGACCTGACCCAGCGGGCGACGGTCGAAGCCAAGGGCGAGGTGGCGGCGCTGGCCGAGACGATCAACAGCACGACCGACACCCTGCGGCTGTTCGCGGAGCAGGTCACCACCGTCGCCCGCGAGGTGGGCACCGAGGGCATCCTCGGAGGCCAGGCCGAGGTGCCGGGCGTGGCTGGTACGTGGAAGGACCTCACCGACTCCGTGAACTTCATGGCCAGCAACCTCACCAGCCAGGTCCGCAACATCGCCCAGGTCACGACCGCTGTGGCCCGCGGCGACCTGTCCCAGAAGATCACGGTCAACGCCAAGGGCGAGGTGGCGGCCCTGGCCGACACCATCAACTCCATGACCGACACGCTGCGGGCCTTCGCCGACGAGGTGACCAGGGTGGCCCGGGAGGTGGGAACGGAGGGCCAACTGGGCGGTCAGGCCGAGGTCTCGGGAGTCTCGGGCACCTGGAAGGACCTCACCGACAACGTGAACCAGCTGGCCGGCAACCTCACCAACCAGGTGCGCAACATCGCCCAGGTCACCACCGCGGTGGCCAAGGGCGACCTCAGCCAGAAGATCACCGTCGGCGCCCGCGGCGAGATCCTCGAGCTCAAGAACACCATCAACACCATGGTCGACCAGCTGGGCTCG
>JAHWJQ010000074.1 GCA_019348305.1 Actinomycetota bacterium | reverse complement strand
CGACGCGGCCAGGTTCCCGGTGGGATAGCAGGCCAAGGCATCATTGCTGCCCGGCGGACCGGCGAAGAGCCCGCACGCCTCGAGCGGCAGGGCGTCGTAGCCGTGGCCCACCATCTGTTCGTAGACGGTGGGGGTGAGGCGCAGCATCGCCGGTACGGTAACGGCCATGGCGACCAAGGGCCCGAGCGGCCCGTCAGAGCGGGGAGCACGGGGCTCCAAGCCCGTGGCCCAGAACCGCAAGGCCCGCCACGACTACGACATCCTCGAGACCTACGAATGCGGCCTCCAGCTCCTGGGCAGCGAGGTCAAGTCGCTGCGCGACGCCAAGGTCCAGCTGCGTGACTCCTACGCCCGGGTGGAGGGCAGCCAGCTGTGGCTCCACAACGTCCACATCTCCCCCTACGCCTTCGCCACGGGGCGCGACGGCCACGACCCCGACAGATCGCGCAAGCTGCTCGCGCACCGTCGCGAGATCGACGAGCTGGCCGAGCGCACGCAGCAGGAAGGGCTGGCCCTGGTGCCCCTGGCGATCTACTTCAAGGAGGGCCGGGCCAAGGTCGAGCTGGGCCTGGCCCGCCCCCGCAAGAACTACGACAAGCGGGCCGCCATCGCCAAACGCGATGCCGAGCGTGAGGCCGACCGCGCCCACGCCGGCCGCCGGCGGGAATGACCGGGGGAATGCGTCGGACTGCGAGGCGTTACCCTTGGTGCAGCACATTGACAAGGGGGTGCCTGGTTTCGACCTCGGTCGTCGAGACGGGAGAAGCGAGCCGTGGTTGTCGGAGTCCACGTAAAAGAGCCGGCACAAAAACAAACGCCAACACACCGTTGACGCTCGCTGCCTAACTAGCAGCGATGTCCTTCCGGCCCCCGCCCTGCGGGCCGGGTTCGGGCATCATTCAGCAGGGCTCACCTGACAAGCCTCGTCAACGGGCTCGTCGGGAACACCTCAGTTGACTGGGGCCTCGCACCGTTGCCGGTGAAGGGGCGAGGCCCGAGACCTTCCACCGGCTGCGCTCGGAGAAGACCCGTCGAGAACCCGAGGGACGAGGGTTCGATTCCCTCCACCTCCACCCAGCTTCACCTACCGCCGGCGCTTCTGGGTCCTGAAACGGTGCGGATTCCGCACCGTTTCAGGACCCGGAACGGCGCCTCCACGAGCCCGAACTGTTGATGACGAACACGGAGTTCCCCCACCCGCATCCGGTGCGCCTGCTGCTGCGGGGGCTCCTGCGCCGCTGCCCCAGGTGCGGGGCGGGCCGGCTCTTCCCCTCGTGGTTCCGCATGGTGGACCGCTGTCCCCGATGCGGTATGGCCTTCGAGCGGGAGGAGGGCTTCTTCCTGGGGGCCTTCGTCGTGAACTTCGGGCTCATCCTGGTGCTGCTGGCCGTCTACATCGGCGTCGGTGTGGCGCTCACCCTGCCCGATCCGCCGCCGGGCAAGCTGGCGGTGGGGGGAATGGTGCTGGCGACGTTGGTGCCGGTCGCCTTTTACCCGTTCAGCAGGACGTTCTGGTCGGCCATCGACCTGTGGATGAAGCCCCTCGAACCCGAAGAGGTCGCCGCCGCCCAGGGCAGCACCGGGGTCACGACGGCGGAACCTTGAGGATCAGGAGGGCCATGTCGTCGCGGGGCTGTCCGCCCTGGTAACTGAGCACCGCCCGGTCGACGGCCGAGGCCATCTCCTCGGCCGATCCGCCCGCCGCCTCGGCCAGGGCGCGGGACAGCAGCTCTGGGTTGAACTCGCCCTTGGGTGAGCGGACCTCGATGAAGCCGTCGGTGTAGAGCACGAAGGCGTCGCCGGGGTGGAGCACCAAGTCGACCTCGCCCACGACGATGTCTTCGAACAGGCCGATGAGGGTGCCTGGCCGCCCGACCAGCTGGACCCCGCCGTCGGCCGACACCAGCAACGGCAGCGGGTGGCCGGCGCACGCCAGGGTGACGCGCACCGACGCGTCCCCAGGCTCGACCACCGCGTGGCAGAGGGTGCAGAAGCGCTCGCCGGCATCGCCGTCGTCGAGGATCGCCCGGTTGAGCAGGCGCAGCACCTTGGCCGGCTGCCCTTCATCGATCGCCGCCGCACGGACGGTGTAGCGGGCCAGGGCGGTGAGCGAAGCCGCCCCTACGCCCTTGCCGCACACGTCGCCCATGACCACGCCCCAGCGCCCGTCACCGGCCGGGAACACGTCGAAGAAGTCGCCTCCGACCTCCACGTCCCCCATCGAGTGGTACCGCTGTGCCAGCTCCAGACCGCGGATGTGGGGGAGGTGGGGGGGCAGGAGGCTTCGCTGCAGTGTCTGCGCGATCTCCGAGCGGGCCTTGTGGGACCGGGCGTTGTCGATGGCCACCGCGGCGCGGCCGGCGAGGTCCTCGACGAAGGGCACGTCGCCGATGTCGTAGCGACGGTCCGAGGAGATGCTTGCCAGCGAGAGGATGCCGAGGACCCGGTCCTGTACCACCAGCGGCACCACCACCACCGAGTGGATGCCGAGGGCCTGCAGGGCGGCGAGATGGGCGTCGTCCTCCGCCATGTCCTGCCAGAGCGCGTCGGGCACCTCGGGGAACACCACCGGCTGGCGGTGGGCTGCCACCCGTCCCAGGAGCATGGGCCCCCTGGACCGCGTCGGCCGCGACGACAACGCCGTCAACTCCTGGCGCTTGGCGGCGTCGGCGTGTTCGACCATCACCAGGCGGAGGTGATCGTCTTCGAGGAGATGGATCGAACAAGCGTCGGCAATGGCGGGGACGGCCAGCTGGGCCAGCTCGGCCAGGGTCACCTCGTAGTCGAGCGACGACGAGAGGACCCGGCTCGCCTCAGCGAGAAACGCCATTCGCTCGGAAGCCTCGACCGCCGAGGCGCGTGCTCGCCGCTCGGCGTCGTACAGCCGGGCTCGTTCCAGCGCCTGGGCCGCTTGGCGGCCGATGGCGACGAGGAAGCTGCGGTCGGCGTCGGTGAACCCCCGCTCATCGGCCCAGGCGAACAGGAGCGACCCCAGGGAGTGGCCCTCGAGGAGCAGCGGCACCGCAGCGAAGGCGCGGTTGCCGGTGCTCACGTCGGCCAGCGAGGGATAGCGCCGGTCCCGCTCGTCGACCGACCCGAGGAGCACCAACTCTCCCCGCCGGAGCGCGCGGACCGAAGGCAGATCCTCCTGCAGGGACATGCGGCTGAAGCGGCCCACCGCTTCGGGGTCCATTCCGGTGCTGGCGACGACCTCGAGGTCGTCGCCATCGGTGATGCACAGGGCGGCGGCCGCGGCCTCCACACTCTGGCTCCCGTAGGTGACCATGATGTGGGCGGCCATGGCCTGATCGGAGACCTCGGCCAAGCGCCCCGTGAGCACCTGGAGCCTGGCCAGGCGCTCGACCGCCTGCTCGGCTGCCCGCCGAGCCTCCCGTTCGGCTTCGAGCAGCCGCGCCCGCTCAGCCTCGACCTGGCGCCACTTCGTCACCTCCACCACGGAGGCTCCGACCCACAGCACCTCGCCCGCCCGGGTGACGGGGTAATAGCTGACGATCCAGTGGCGACGCTGGCCCGGCGCCTGGGGGGTCTCCCCCGTCACCTGCCGCTGCTCGATCGTCCTCGCCGACCGGAACACCGATCGGATGTCGTCGACCACCTCTTGGGGCAGCCCGGTGAGCAGCTCCTCCACGGCCCGGCCGACATGGGCCTCCGGCTCGATGCCGTTGATCTCAGCCAGGGCGGCGTTGACCCTCACGAAGCGCAACGACCGGTCGAACAGCGCCATCCCCACCGGCGCCGAGTGCAGCAGGGCTTCCACGAGAAGGTTGGCCTCCTCGGCCACGACCACGGCCTCCCGCAACGGGGGTTCCTCGTGTTTCCACTCCGCGTCGTCCGCCGACACGGTGACAATGCCGGCGGGCTGGCCCTGCTCGTCGAGGAGCGGCACCACCGCGTGCCAGGCGGTGAAGCGGGTGCCGTCGGGCCGGGTGATCGGGAACCGACCCGACCAGCTCTGGCCCTCTTGCAGCTTGGCCAGCAGGTCGGCGGCCTGGGCGGTGTCGCTCGGCGCCACCGCCCAGGCGAGCGCGCTCTGGCCGACGACGTCTTCGGCCCTGAAGCCGTACAGCCGCTCGGCGGCGGGGTTGACGTAGCAAATCAGGCCCTGGGCGTCGACGAGCCCGACCGCCACGGGCAGTCGCTCGAGCGCGTCGAGGGCATCCACCGGAAGGACCCCGCCTTTCGGGTTCACAACGCAGATGGTAGGGGCGTACGAGGACGCTTCGCGCCAGGCGTGGGCGTGGGCCGCCCCAACGACTGGGGCGCGGGGTTACTGCGGCGCCGTGGTCGGGAACATCACTCACAGGAGTCGCCCAAGGAGGAACTCATGCGCAGACAGAGAGCAGTCGAGAACCGAAGGGACCGGTTGGAGCTGGCACAGGAGGCGGGGCTCGGGAGTGCCTCGTTCGTGAGCATCCTGGCCGGCGTGCTCGTGGCCTACGGCGCCTTCGCCGTGATCGCGGCCATCGTGGGCGCTGTCCTCGGTGCCATCGGCTTCGACACCACCGAGATCGGCACCAACGACTGGCGCCAGCTCGGCATCGGCAGCGGCATCGCCGTCGGGCTCAGCCTCTTCCTCGCCTACCTCTTCGGTGGCTACGTCGCCGGACGGATGGCCCGCCGTGCCGGTGCGGTGAACGGGCTGCTGGTCTTCGTGCTGGGCATCCTGGTGGCCGGTGGCATCGGCGCAGCCATCGGTGTCCAGGCCGACACCGACGCCCTGACCGCCAACCTGCGCAGCATCGGCGTGCCCACCACCGCCTCGGAGTGGAGCGCCATCGGCACTGCCGCTGGCCTCGGGGCCCTGGTCGCCATGCTGTTGGGGGCGCTCGGCGGCGGCCTCGCCGGCGAGCGGTGGCACGGCAAGCTCATGGCCCGGGCCCTCGACCCGACGGTGGGGACCACTGCCGCCGCCACTGCCACCACCAGCGACGCCCACACCAGCGACGACACCGGCACCGTCGACCTGCGCGAGCGGGAACAGGAGCCGGGGCGGACGGGCCGCGACGGCGACGAGACGCTGATCAGCCGGCCGGAAACCACCGACGATGCCGACAGCTCGCGAACCCGAACGATGCGCTGACCGACCCTTCGAGCAGCTGATGACCTCGGCGGGCCCGGCTGTCGCCGGCCAGCCGAGTCGTCACACGTCCAGGAAGCGGCTCACGGCGAGGGCCGAACCGGCACCACCGACGAGGGCCCCCATGCCCAGGATGAAGAACCCCGTCCCCATGACGTCGGCGCTCGAGACGACGAACTGCTCGATGAGTTGGTTGCCCTCGAGGGCACTGGCGATGAGCCCACGGCTCACCACCAGCATCAGGAACGAAGCGGCCGCTCCCACGACGCCCTGCACCATGCCTTCCAACATGAACGGCACCCGGATGAACCAGTTGGTGGCCCCCACGAGCTTCATCACCGCCACCTCCCGGCGCCGGGCGAAGATCGCCATGCGGATGGTGTTGAGGATGAGCAGGGCGGCGGACAACAGCAACACGCCGGCGACGGCGAAGATGACGTTTTGCAGGAAGTCGGTGAAATTGATCAGCGTCTCGACCATGTCCTCGGCGTAGACGACCTCCTTCACCCCCTCGCGCTTGTTGAAGCGCTGCCCCACGATCTCGGTCAGCTCGGGCTGGCGGGGCACGACCCGGAACGACGGAGGCAGGTCCTTGGCGCTCACGCTTTCCACCATGTCGGGCGAGTTGGCGAACATCTGCTTGAACTCCGTATAGGCGGCTTCCTGGTCGACATAGGCGACCCGGCGCACCTCGGGCATGGCGTCCAGCTGGGCCTTGATCCCGTCGCGCTGGGTAGTGGCGATGTCTGGGTTCAAGAAGATGCTCAGCTCGACGCCGCCCTGCCACTGCAGCGTCGCCCGCGTCACGCCCTGCCTGAGCAGCAGCGCCGCCCCCACCAGGGACAGCGAGACGGCCACGGTGAGGATGGCCGCCGTGGTCATCAACAGGTTACGGCGCAGGTTGGTGGCCGTCTCGCGGACGACGTAGTCGACGGATATCGCCATCTATGGCAGCTCTCCTGTGGGGCTGGGCTCGATGCCTGAGCGGAAGGTGAACCGGGCGACCCGGTAGGTGTGCACCACGACCGACGCGAAAACGCCGAAGGCGGCAGCCAGACCGACTGCGGCCGGCCACAGGGTGACAAGGTAGCTGGCGCTGCGGACCCGCCGGCCGTCGGACATGATCACCTGGTACACGTCGCTTTCACGGGCGACGCTCAGCGCCATGAGCCGCAGCGACAAGATGCCTCCGGCCACGGCCACGAGCGTCAGCAAGAGCTGACGGCGCCAGTGGTCTCGCTCGGTCGCGGCCGGGCGAGTCGCCGTCACGAACCGACGCCGTAGACGCCGCGGGCCTGGTCGCGCACCACGGTGCCGCGGTCGAGCTCGATAACCCGCCGGCGCATCGAGTCGACGATGCCCTGGTCGTGGGTCGCCATCACCACCGTGGTACCGGTGCGGTTGATGCGGTCGAGCAGGCGCATGATGCCCACCGAGGTGTTGGGGTCGAGGTTGCCGGTCGGCTCGTCGGCCAGAAGGATGAGGGGCCGGTTGACGAAGGCGCGGGCGATGCTCACCCGCTGCTGCTCCCCGCCGGACAGCTCGGTGGGGAGGTTCTCCATCTTCTTGGACAATCCGACCAGATCGAGGATCTGGGGCACCTGGGACGAAATCACGTGCTTGGGCCGGCCGATCACCTCGAGCGCGAAGGCGACGTTCTCGTAGACCGACTTGTTGGGCAGGAGCCGGAAGTCCTGGAACACGCAGCCGATGTTGCGGCGCAGGTAGGGAACCTTCCACTG
The DNA here is from genome assembly GCA_019348305.1 of Actinomycetota bacterium. The sequence goes on along the minus strand of JAHWJQ010000074.1, from coordinate 2,360 downwards.
ACTGAGAGTGTTGATCTCCTTGCCGGCGACCCAGATGCTGCCGGCGTCCGGTTCCTGCTCCTTGGTCAAAAGGCGCAGGAACGTCGACTTGCCCGACCCCGAGGGGCCGACGAGGAACACGAACTCCCCCTTGGCGATCTCGACAGAGCAGTCGCGCAGCGCCACCGTTGTGCCCTTGTAGGACTTGGTGACGTGATCGAGTCGAATCATGGGATATTGGGGGAGGCGCTTTTCCGAGGCGGAGATGCAGCGGGCCAAGGCTAGCAAGGCAAGGCCAAGGAAGGGAATGACCCGTGGCTGTCGAAGCTCTAGCCGTGTCGAGGCGGGCCCCGGTGCTGGCAGTCGTCGCTGTCGTCGTCACGGCTCTGTTGCCCGGCTGGGCAGCCCGGGCCGAGACCTCCCCCACCAACGCGGCGGCAGCCGAGACCAGCTTCTCCGACCTGATCGCCCGCGAGCGGGCCACCGCCGGGTTGCACCCCTACAGCCATGCCCCCGACCTGGCCGAAGTTGCCCGCGCCCATGCGGCGCGGATGGCCGGCGAGGGACGGCTCTACCACAACCCCAACCTTCGCGAGCAGGTGCAGAACTGGGACATCGTCGGAGAGAACGTGGGCAAGGGGGACACGGTGGACGCCATCCACGAGGCATTCATGGAATCCGACACCCACCGACGCGAGATCCTGAGCCCCCGCCTCACGGAGATCGGCGTGGGCGTGGTCCACCACCACGGCCTCATCTGGGTGTCGCAGGTGTTCCGCCGGCCCACCCCGGCACCGGCGCCGTCCTCGGCTGCTCCCGTCACGTCGGCGACGACGACCTCGGCTCCGGCCGACCGGTCGAGGGCGGCGCCCGCCCTCCGTCGACGGGTCACTCCTGCCGCCAAGGTGCCGGCTTCGCCACCATCGACACCGCCCGTCGCCCCGCCCCCCGCCCCCACGTCCCCGCCACAGCAGGCGGCCGTTCCCGCGGCCCCGCTGGGCCGTCCTTCGATCCCCGCCCCACGACCCCGGCAGGTGTCAACCGAGGTGGCCCTGGCCACCGGCCTGCTGCTCGTGGCCGTAACCGGGCTGACGTCCCGGGTGGGGGGCGAGGCGCGCCGGCTCGGAGACGCCCTCTGAGGCGAGCCTCGGCTAGCGGTCCATCTGCCCCCGGCGCCAGCGCAGCCACGCCTCCATGAACGGGTCGAGATCGCCGTCGAGGACCGCCTGCACGTTACCGGTCTCGTAGCCGGTGCGGTCGTCCTTGACCAGCTGGTAGGGCGCCTGGACGTAGTGACGGAAGGCGTTGCCCCAGGCCGCCTGGGAGGCGGGACCGGAGATGGCGTCGATCTCGGCCCGGCGCTCGTCTCGCTGGCGCTCGGCGATCTTGGCCGCCAGCACCTGCATGGCCCGGGCCTTGTTCTGCATCTGGCTGCGCTCGTTCTGGCAGCTGACGACGATGCCGGTGGGGAGGTGGGTGAGGCGCACGGCGGAGTCGGTCACGTTGACGTGCTGGCCGCCAGCACCGGAGGAGCGGTAGGTGTCGATCCGCAGGTCCTTCTCCTCGATGGTCACCTCGTCGGACAGGTCCTCGATGAACGGCGTGGGATCGAGGGAGGCGAAGGAGGTCTGGCGGCGGGCCTGGGCATCGAAGGGGCTGATGCGGACCAAGCGGTGGGTGCCCTTCTCGGCCGACAGCAGCCCGTAGGCGTAACGGCCCTTGATGAGCAGGGTGGCCGACAGGATCCCCGCCTCGGCGCCCGGCGACACGTCGTCGATCTCGTAGGCGAAGCCTCGCCGCTCGGCCCAGCGGATGTACATCCGCATCATCATCTCGGCCCAGTCCTGGGCGTCGGTACCGCCGGCGCCGGCGTGGATCTCGCAGATGGCGTCGGACTCGTCGTACTCCCCGTTGAACAGCGACCGCAGCTCGAGCTGGTCGAGCTCGCGGGTCAGCTGCCCCACCTCGGCCTCCAGGTCGCCCTCCTGGTTCTCGTCGTCCTCCTCGACGGCCATCTCATAGAGGGTCTCGGCGTCGGCGAGGCGCCGGCCCAGGTCCTCGAGCACCTTCACGTCCTCCCCCACCCGCCCGTACTCGGTGGTCACCGCTCGGGCGTGGGCCTGGTCGTCCCACAGGTCGGGCTTGGCGATCTCGACTTCGACCTGGGCCAGCCGGGCCCGCTTGCCGACGAGGTCCAGGTACACCTCGGCCTCGCTCAGCCGCTTGCGGAGGGCGACCAGGTCGTCGGAGAAGTTGCGCACTAGGCGCCGTGGCAGTGCTTGAACTTCTTGCCGCTCGCGCACCAGCACGGGTCGTTGCGGCCCAGCTTCTCGTGATCGCCCTTCACCACCGGCGACTGGGTTGCCTCGGGCGCGGCCGCG
>JAHWJQ010000073.1 GCA_019348305.1 Actinomycetota bacterium | reverse complement strand
GGATCAACTGGTCCGCGAGCTCGCGGGTGGCGTCGGAGGTCACGGGGAGAACTGTACGAGGTCACGCCCGCGGGCCTGAGCAGGGCAGAATCCACCGGATGGACGACCGGCGCCTGAAGGGCGTGATCTTCGACGTGGACGGGACCCTCGTCGACAGCGAGCGCGACGGGCACCGGGTGGCGTTCAACCTCGCCTTCCGCGAGCTCGGCCTGCCCTACGAGTGGGGCCCGGACCTGTACGGGGAACTGCTGGCCATCACGGGCGGCCAGCAGCGGTTGCACGCCTACCTGGAACGAGAGGGGGTCCCTCGGGACGTGCGGGACGAGCAGGTGCCCAAGCTCCACCACCGCAAGACCGAGCTGTTCCAGGAGTTGATCGCCGACGGCCGGGTGCTGGCCCGCCCCGGCGCGCAGCGCTTGTTGGACGAGCTGGCCGAGGCCAAGCTCCCCATCGCCGTGGCCACCACCGGTAGCCGGGCCTGGGTGGAGCCGTTGCTCGAGCGCCTGTTCGGCCTCGACCGCTTCTCGCTCGTGATCACCGGCGACGAGGCCCCCGTGCGCAAGCCCGACCCGAGCGCCTACTTCATGACCCTCGAGGAGATGGCCCTCGAGCCGTCGGGCGTGGTGGCCATCGAGGACTCACGCAACGGGTTGCTGGCGGCCCGAGCCGCTGGACTGCCCTGCGCGGTGGTGGTCAACGACTACACCCGAGCCCAGGACTTCGGCGGCGCTGCGGTGGTGCTCGACCGCTTCGGGACCCCGGAGGACCGGGCGGCGGTGCTGGCCGATCCGGAGGGCCTGGAGCCTGCCGGGCAGCTCGACGTGCAGACCCTGCGGCGGATAGCGGGCTGACTCTGGCCGCTCAGCGCATCCGGACGAGGCGCAGGACGTCGGTCGTCGCCTCCTGTTCGTTGGGAGAGCCGGCGAGCACGGCGACGATGTCACCGGGCTTGGCCAGGCCGGCCCGGCTGGCCTCCTCCACCGCGAACCAGACCATCTCGTCTGTGGTGGGCCGCTCGGCGGACACCGCCGACTGCACACCCCAGGCCATCGCCAGTTGGCGGGCCGTGCGCAGCGAAGGGGTGACAGCGAGCAACGGGACCGTCGGGCGAAAGCGGGAGATGGCTCGGGCCGTCGCGCCGCTGCGGGTGCAACAGATGATTGCGGCCACTTCGGCATCGATGGCGGCCCGCCAGGCGGCAGCGGTGATGGCGGCGCCGATGCGGACCATCGGCGGCGCGTCGGCCACCTCGGCTGTCTGCTGGCGGCCGAGGCCGATGCCCCAGCCCCGGTAGTCGAAGTCCTGCTCGGCCCGCTGGGCGATGCGGGCCATGGTCCGCACCACGTTGGCGGGATCGCTGCCGATGGCGGTCTCCCCCGACAGCATGAGGGCGCTGGTCCCGTCGAACACGGCGTTGGCCACGTCGGAGACCTCGGCCCGCGTCGGCGTCTGGCTGTGCACCATCGACTCGAGCATCTGGGTGGCCGTGATGACCGGCCGTCCCCACGACACCCCCCGGCGGATGATGCGTTTCTGGATGTGGGGCACGTCCTCGAGGCGGCAGCGGACTCCCAGATCGCCCCGGGCCACCATCACCCCGTCCGCCGTCTGGATGATCCCCTCGATGTCGTCGACGGCCGAGGGAAGCTCGATCTTGGCCACCACCATCGGGCCGTCGGCGCCCACGGCGGCTTTGGCCGCCGCCACGTCGTCGTTCGACCTCACGAAGGAGATGGCCACCGCGTCCACCTCGGCCTCCAATACGGCGTCGAGCAGCCGCAGGTCCTTGGGCGTCGGCACGGCGACCGTCAACCGCCCCGGCGGGAGGTTGACCCCCGGCTTGCCCTGCAGCCAGCCGCCGACGCGGACCCGAGCCATCGCCGCGTGGGCCGTGACGTCCTCGATCACCATTGTCACGCCGCCGTCGCCCAGCGCCACGGTGTCGCCGGCGCGCAGGTCCTCGAGCAGGCTGGAGTACTCCACTCCGATGCGGCGGGCGGCGCTGCTGCCGCTTCCGTCGGTCGGGACCAGTTCCAGGGTGTCACCCGCTTCGACGCCCGCGCCCCCTTCCGGGAAGGGAGCGGCCCGCACCTTGGGGCCGGGGAGATCGACCAGCACGGTGACATGTCGCCCGAGGGCACTGGCGGCGCCGCGGATCCGGCCGATCAGGGCCACGCTGTCGCGGACGTCGCCGTGGGCCAGGCTCACCCGGGCGGCGTCCATGCCGGCGCCGATGAGCTCGCGCAGCATGGCTGGCGAGCTCGAGGCGGGGCCGATCGTGGCCATGATCTTGGTGCGCCTCCCCACTCGGGGGGCAGGGGCGATGGGGCGTCCGATGCTCACCGGATCAAGGTAGGGCTGACGGGCCGGGGGTGGCGACTCAGCCGGCGTCGTCGCCGTCGGCGGCGGCAACGGGCCTCGGCGGCCCCAGTCGCGCGTCCACCCCCGGAGACGTGTGAACCACAGCCTCCCCGTTCGGCGGGGGCAGCCCTACCGCCGCAGTGATCGTCTCGTGGAGCACCTCCACCCTCCCCCCGGCCAGCGGCCAAGGCTGGTGGGCCACCGAGACCTCGAGCAGCATCCCCGCCCGGCGCCCGTAGGCCCGCCAGCGCCCGGTCAGCCAGTCGTCGAATGGCGTCCGCTGCTCTGCGGTGAGCGGCTCGAGGGGGCGCACCACCAGGTCGTGGCCCACCTCTTCGTCCCCCACCCGGGTGGACCGGTAGCGGATGGCGGAGCCGTCGTCGACCTCCTCCACCTGCATCCGGGCCAGGTTGTAGGGCACCCCGTAGGCGAGACGGGCGCCCGCCACCGTCGGTGCGCTTGCCACCTCGAGGCTGAGGAACCACAGGCCGTCGCGGCCGTCGGGGCCCCTCACGTAAGTGCGGAGGTTCGTCTCCGGGAACGACGACACCCCCGGAAGCGCCGGCAGCCCGGGCGGGTGGAAGCCCACGACATCGAAGGGCGTCAGCGACACCCACGCCGAACCATCGGACAGGTCCAGGTCGAGCTCGGGTGGGACGAGGGGCCGCACCGCGTCGGGGTCGTAGGCCCAGTGGAGGAAGGCGACCCTGCGCCAGCCCTGGTACGCGACGGGAACGGGAACGGTCTCCTCTGGGTCCCTCCCGGCCATGTCCTCCCTCGCTGTGGTGTCGATGCCACGCCCTGTTCCCACACCACTACCCGCCCCGCCGTCGCGGCACCCATGGCCCGACACTGGTAACGGGTGGGGGTGGGAGGTTACGCTGCCCGGGACCCGGGGGGGCCTTGGCAAGTTGATGCGGCGCATTGCGGCGGGAACGACAATCATCCTGGCGGTAGCGGGGTTCCTCTTGGCCGGCGCGGGCGGCGTGCGGGCCCAGGTGGAGGAGCCTGTGCTGCCACCCATGGAGGCGACCTCCACGACGGCCGGGGAGCCGGCGACAACCACGACCTCGCCGCTCGAGCCGGTGGCGCCGTCGCCGGTGCCCGCGCCCCCGCCGGGGGCGCCGGCACCCAAGCCCAAGCCCGCCGACCCGCCGGCCCAGCCCAACCTCCCCCCCATCCCCGGTGACGGCGGAGGTGAGGGCGTGGTGCCGCCCGCCGGAGTGGGACCGTTCCCCGAGCACCTTGCAGCCCTCAGCCGGTCGGTGAAGCGCTCCGGTCCCCGCAACACCAGGGCGCTGATGGAGGGGCTGCGCCAGCTCACCGACCTGGGCATGTCCCAGGAAGAAGCCATGCGGGTGGGGATGGGCCGATTCCCCGTCGCCGGGTATGCCCATTACAGCCACGACTGGTGGTTCCCCCGCTTCGGGCCCGACTGGCGCCTGCACTTGGGCACCGATCTCTTCGCCGACCAGGGGACGCCGCTGCGGTCGCCCACCGAAGGCGTCGTGCGCCTCTCCAATGGCGGCCTCGGGGGCCTTTCCACCTACGTGGTGCAGCCCGATGGCACCTACTTCTACATGGCCCACCTCGCCGGGTGGCCCGAGGGCTTGCGCGACGGCCAGAGCGTGGCAGTGGGTGACATCGTCGGCTACGTCGGTAGCTCGGGCAACGCCGCCGGCGGCTCGCCGCACCTGCACTTCGAGGTGCACCCAGCCGTCAAGGTGGTGACCGTGGGCAAGGGCAAGCGCCAGACGACCAAGATCGTGCCGGCGCCGGTGCGGCCGGGCACGGTGCTGCCGGCGGCCGACCCCAAGGCGCTGCTCGACGCGTACCTGGACGAGGCGATGCAGAACCTCGACGCGGTCGTCGCCGCCTACAAGGCGGCCAACCCGCCACCCCCTCCGTCCGCCGCCGAGGAAAGTGTCGATCCCGCGCTCGTGGCACCGAGCCTGGGCCTCGCCGCCCGCAAGGGCCTGCTCCTGTCCGAGACGCAGCCGGCGGTGAGTGTGCCCCTGTTGGGCCTGGCCGCCCTCCTCGTCCTCATGGTCGCGTGCCTGACGCCCGTGCTCGGGACCACCGCCAGCCTCCCGTCGTCGCGTCGGGGCCGGCAGCGCCGACTGCTCGAGGGCCCCCCGGCCGGCGACACCGCAGCCGGCGATGCCCCGGTCGAGCTGGCTCCGCCGGGGGCCAACGGGACCCGGAGGCACCGGCTGCGACGTTCGGCCCGGCGTGCGGCGGGGAGCGATGCTGCGCCGGGCGGCCCCGACGCTCCCCGTCAGGACGATGCGCCGAGCACCGAGGCGAGAGCACCGGGGCCGTTGCGGCCGACGTAGTAACCGGCCTGCACAGCGAAGAACAACACGTCTCCCATCGCCTCGGGAAAGGCGCTGAAGATGTCCTTGGACATGATGACGGCGTTCCAGATGCGCACGTCGCTCATGCCCATTGGAGCCATGCCGCTGTAGGTCTCGATGTCGGCCAAGCCGAGGCCGAGGCACACGGCCTCCGTCAGCGCCTCAACGGCCTGGGAGTGGTCGACGCCGGCGCCGTTGGGGAGCCGCTGCACCAGGCGCGACACGATGGGGGCCGCCGCCTCCCTGGTGGCCGTGGTGCGGCCGTGGTCCCGGGCCACCTGGATGAAGGCGTGGGTCTCGTGGGACTGGTTGTGCAGCGCGTCCACGTCGGGCTGGGGGGAGCGGTGCAGCGACGGCGTCTCGAGCGGGATCGTCCGTGGCTGCTTCCTCCCGAACCGCGGCACGAGGCGAAAAGCTAGCGGGGCACCGGGCGACCGGGGGCCGGTGGCAGCGTCGTGACAGGCTGTGGGGCCATGCGGGCAGCGACGAGGTGGCGCCGGCTGGTGATCGCCCGCCTGGAGGAGGCCGAGGCGCTCAGCCCGGCAAAGGTGCCGACGGGCCGGGAGTTCTGGGACCGCCGTGCTCACCGCTTCGCGGATCGCACTGCCGGCACCGCCGCCAAGGACCCGTTCCTCCGGCGGGTCAGGCGGGTGGTGCGGGCCGACTCCCATGTGGTCGACGTGGGGTCGGGCCCCGGCCGCTTCGCCCTGGCCCTGGCTCCCCACGTTCGGCGGGTGACGGCGGTGGACCTGAGCCCGGTGATGATCTCGCTGGTGCGCCGCCAGGCCCGCGAGCAGGGGCTGCGCAACGTGCGGGCGGTGGCCGCTTCCTGGCAGGAGGCAAAGGTGGCACCGGCCGATGTCGTCATGTGCTCCTACGTCCTGCCCCTCATCGCCGATGCCGAGGCCTTCCTGGCCAAGATGGAGGCGAGTCGCGAGCGCGAGCACGGGGTGGGCTTCGTCTACATGAACGCGATGAGCGGCGAGACGGTGACCGACCCGCTGTGGCGCCGCTTCCACGGGCGGCCGCGGCGGCTCGGGCCCACCTACCTCGACGCGCTCGAGGTGCTGCGCGACCTGGGCCTGCCCGCCGAGGCCGAGGTGGTGGAGGTCGCCACGAACACCCGCTTCACCAGCGTTGCCGAGGCGACCGAGCAGTATGCGGACCTGCTCCTGTTGGGTGACGACCCGGAGGCGAACGCCGAGCTGACCCGGCTCCTCACCGGCTGGCTGGTGGGCCGGCCGGGAGCGCTGCGCCCGCCACTGCCCGTTGTTCCCGCCGCCATCCTGCGGTGGCCCGCGGCCTCGCCAGCGAACCGGCCCTGACACTCACAGCATCCGGCCGGACCAGAACAGCGACGCGGCGAGGGCGAGGAGGAGCAACCCGGCGCCGACTGCGACGAAGGTCATGCCGATCTCGCGCCGCTCGGTGCGGAAGCCGACCCGGGAGCCGATGTCGGAATAGACGCTGCGCAGCTCGCCGGCCGAGAAGGCCTCGAAGAAGCGCCCGCCGGTGGTCTCGGCCACCGCCGCCATGGTCAGCGGGTCAGCAGGGACAGGGATGGGCTCGCCCTGCACCATGACCGTTCCCCCAGCAGTCCCGAAGGCGATGGTGGTGACCGGCACCCGCTGGTCGGCGGCCGCTGCTGCTGCGAGCTCGACCGGCCGTCCCACGGTCGTGACGCCATCGGAGAGCAGCACAATCGCTGCCGTCTGCTCCCCCGCCGCCTTGCCCCTCGGAGGTGGCCCGCCGGCGACGGAAGCGATGGCGTCAAGAGCCGCGTAGATCGCTTCGCCGGCGGCCGTGCCGGGGCCGGTGGTCAGCCGATGCAGAGCCACCTGCACCGCCTCGTGGTCGCGGGTCGGTGACATGACCCGAGTGCCCCGGTCGAACGACACCAGGCCGACGAGCAGCCCGTCGGGCAGCCCGTGGACGAATGCGCGACCAGCCTCGATCGCGGCCGCCAGACGCGTGGGGGCCACGTCGGTGGCGTCCATGGAAACTGACACATCGACCACCAGCATCAACGTGGCCGCCTCCTCGGCTACCCGGATCTCCCGGGCGGGTCGAGCCAGTCCTACGGCGAGGGCGACAGCGGCCAGCCCCATGGCGGCCGCTGGGAGGTGCCGGCGCCAGCCGGGACGGCGAGGAGCGACCGAGGCGAGCAGGTCGAGGTTGGTGAACCGGACGGCGTAGTGCCGGCGTCGGCCCTGCAGGACCACGTAGGCCGAGGCGAGTACCGCGATCACGGCCAGCAGGCCGAGCCAATGGGGGGCGAGGAACGTCATCGCCGGCGCCTTTTCGAAGCGACGTAGCGCACGACGTCGAGCATCCAGTCTCGGTCGGTGGAAAGAACGAGATGCCCTGCCCCCGTCGCCCTCACCGCCCTGGCCGTCTGCTCCCGTCTGCGAGCCGCCGCCTCCGCGAAGCGGGCGCGGAGCCGACGGGAGCCGGTCTGGACCTCGAGGAGCCTTCCGCTCTCGGGGTCGACGAGCGTCACCAGGCCCACTTCGGGCAGCTCGGCCTCCCGCGGGTCGCGCACCTCAACCACCACCACCTCGTGGCGGGTGGCCAGCGCCCGCAGCTCTCGCTCCCAGGGGCTGGCGTCGAGAAGGTCGGTCACGACCACGACAAGGCCGCGCCGCCGCGCCGCCAGCCTCAGAGTGCGCAGCCCCTCGGCCAGCGGCGCGCTCCCGGGCCCAGCGCGCGGCTCGCGCTCCAGGCGGTGGAGAGCGCACAGAACGACCTCTCGGCCGCTACGGGGAGGATGGACCGTGGTGCCGTCGGGCCCGAACTCGACCATCGCCAGCCGGTTGCCGTCGCGCACGGTGAGGAACCCGAAGGCGGCAATGGCCGCGTGGGCCAGGTCCCGCTTCTCGCAGCCCGAGGTGCCGAAGTCGAGGCTGGCGGAACGGTCGACCAGCACCCAGGTCTCGAGCTCGCGGTCGGCCACCGTGTTGCGTACGTGGGGCGAGGCGGCGCGGGCGGTGAGGTTCCAGTCCATGCGCCGCACGTCGTCTCCGGGCTCGTAGGGCCGCCCTCCCGCGGGGTCGCTCCCGGTGCCGGGCACCAGTCCCTGGTGGTCCCCGTGCAGGAGCCCGTCCAGCTTCCTCGTGACTGCGAGCTCGAGCTGGCGCAGCGATCGCTCTCGGGCGCCTGGGGGCGCCACCGGCGGGGCCATCAGGAAGCGACGTCCTGGCTCGGCGTCACCCGGGGCGCCACCACGGTGCGCACCACCCGCTCCACCAGGTCCTCTGCGCTCACGCCGTCGGCCAGGGCCTCGTAGGACAACAGCAACCGGTGGCGCAGGACGTCTCGTGCCACGTCATAGACGTCCTGGGGCAGCGCGTAGTCCCTTCCCCGCATCAGGGCGAGCCCCCGCCCGGCCGCCACCAACCCCAGGGTGGCCCGAGGGCTGGCTCCGTGGGCGATCAGCGCCTCGATCTCGCCCAGGCCGTGCTCAGCGGGCTGGCGGGTCGCCAGCACGAGGCGCACGGCGTAGTCGACCAGCGCGTCGTGGACGAACACGGCGTCGCTGGCCGCTTGCAACTCCAGCAGCTTCTGGGCCGTGAGCAGCGCCTGGGGCTGGGGCCGGTCGACGCTCATGCGGTGGACGATCTCGGTCTCCTCCCTGGCGTTGGGGTAGTCGACCAACACCTTCATGAGGAACCGGTCCCGCTGGGCCTCGGGCAGCGGGTAGACGCCCTCGCTCTCGATGGGGTTCTGGGTGGCGAGGACCAGGAAGGGCTCGGGTACCGGGTACGTGGTGCCCCCGATCGACACCTGCCGCTCGGCCATGACCTCGAGGAGGGCCGACTGCACCTTGGCGGGCGCCCGGTTGATCTCGTCGGCCAGGACCAGATTGGCGAACACCGGCCCCAGCTCGACGTCGAAGCCCTCCTGTGAAGGGCGGTAGATCCGCGTGCCCACGAGGTCGGCCGGCACCAGGTCGGGGGTGAACTGCAGCCTGGCGAACTTGCCGCCCATCACGCGAGCGACGCTCTCGGCGGCCAGCGTCTTGGCCAGGCCGGGGGCACCCTCGAGCAGGCAGTGGCCCCGAGCGAGGAGGCATACGAACAGCCGCTCGATCATCCTGTCCTGTCCGACCACGACGCGCTTGACCTCGAACAGGGCCTCTTCGAGCACCTGACTCGGGGACGTGTGGTCGGCCATCAGCAGGCAGCCGCCGTCGCAGTGGGAGGGCTGAGTCGGATGCCCATCATCTTCCTCCCTCCGGGACGAGTTGCGGACATCGGGGCGCCGCGCCCGCCGGCAACGGTCGGCACAACGGTTCTCGGCCCGTTGGTCCCCGCCATGGCTATGAAGTTGTCAATGTGCGGTCGGGTCGCCGTAGTGGACGACGGAGCCGACGGCGCCGGCTCCGGCCATATGGCGGCCCTGGTGGATCTGGCGCTCAGCCGCCCCTGCCCCGCCACCGGGGAGTCGGGGGATGGCCGGGATGGTCGGGGTGCTCCGGTGGCACGATGCGGCGCCGGCCGGTGCCCGCCACCCGCT
>JAHWJQ010000072.1 GCA_019348305.1 Actinomycetota bacterium | reverse complement strand
ATGGAGCAGAACCTGGCCACGGCCCGCCAGGCCGAGCAGGCGGCCCGCGACTTGAGCGAGGTCGCGGTGAAGATGAAGCGGTTGGTCGGGGTGACTGAGTGACGGTGGACCGCGAAGCGCTCCGGCGCCGCCTGCGGGCGCTGTTCGTCGACGAGCTCGACGAGCATGTCGGCCTGCTCAACCGCGGCCTGCTCACCCTCGAGCAGGGGTCGCCCGCCGCGGAAGTCAACGAGGTCGTCAACGAGCTGTTCCGCTCGGCCCACAGCCTCAAGGGAGCAGCCCGCGCCGCCGAGGTCCGACCGGTGGAGACGGTCTGCCACCGGCTGGAGGACGTGCTGGCGCGGATGCGCGACGGCAGCCTCTCGCCCGGAGCCAACCTCGACCCGCTGTTCCGGGCTGTCGACTTCGTCGCCGGCGCCGGCCGCCAGCTCCGCGAATCGGGGGAGGTATCGGCTGAACATGTCGCCGAGGTGGTCGAGGGGTTGGCGGCGGTCGACAGGACCCCGCCGGCGAGGCCCCGTGCCGCTCCCCGGGAGCAGGCGGATGTCTCCGAGGCGCATCCCGAGCGTCCGACGCCGGCGGCTGCACCGGGCGGCGACGGGGGCAGCGTACGGGTGGCGGCGGGGCGGCTCGAGACCCTCCTCAATCAGGCGGGGGAGGTGCTGCTGGCCGGTCAGCGGGTGCACCGCCTGGCCGGCCAGGTCTCCTCCGCCACCGAGGTCCTGCTCAGCCACAGAGAGGCGTGGGGTGCGGCCCGTGCCGCCGTCCCCAGGCCGGGTGCGGGGCACGAGGCAACCGGGATGGAGCAGGTCGGCGTGGTGCTCAAGGAGGTGGGAGACCTTCTGGTCGAGGTGGCGCGGTCGGCCAACGAGACCGACCGCCACCTCTCAGGGACGGCCCAGGCGCTGGTGGAGGGTGTTCGCCAGGTCAGGATGCTGCCCCTGGCCCATGCCTGCGAAGGCCTCCCGCGGACGGCCCGCGACCTCGCCCGGGTCCAGCACAAGGAGGTGCGCGTCGAGCTGGAGGGCACAGACGTCGAGCTCGACCGCCCCGTCCTCGAGGGTCTCCGCGAGCCGCTGCTGCACATCGTGCGCAACGCCGTCGACCACGGGATCGAGCTGCCGGAGGACCGGCGCCGGGCGGGCAAGCCCTCCGTCGGCCGGGTGGCGATTGCGTGCCGCCTGAACCGTGGCAACGTGGTCGTGACCGTTACCGATGACGGCGGGGGAGTCGACGCCGGCGCCCTGCGGCTCGCCGCCGAACGCCGGGGGGTGGAGGTGGCGGGTGATGATCCGTCGGCTCTCGTCGAGCTGGCCTTCGTTCCCGGCGTCTCGACCTCGGTGATGGTCACCGAGTTCTCGGGGCGCGGCGTCGGCCTGGATGCCGTTCGCGCCCGGGTGGAGGCCCTCGGTGGCTCGGTGGCGATCTCGTCGGCTCCCGGTGAGGGCACCGAGGTGTCCCTCCAGCTGCCCCTGACCCTTTCGGCTGTGCGGGTGCTGCTCGTGGCTGTCGGCGACGACGTCTTCGCCCTGCCCTCCTCGGCGGTGAGCCGGCTGATTCGCGTGCCGGCCGCCGACCTCCGGTTCATCGAGCATCGCCCGGTCCTGCTCCTCGACGGGCACGCCGTGCCCGTGCTGCACCTGGGCCAGGCGCTGGGATTGGAGGAGCCCAAGGCCACCGCGGCGGTGCTCGAGTCGGTCCTGGTCGACTTCGCCGCGGGCCAGGCCCTCCTGGCCGTCGACAGCCTCCTCATGGAGGAGGAGGTGGTGATGAAGCCGGTCGGCAAACGCCTGGCCGGGCTGGCCGCCGTGCTCGGGGCGACGATCCTGCCCACCGGCCGGGTCGTGATGATCCTCAACCCTGCCGCCTGCGCGCGTGCCGGTCTCGGTCGTGGTGCGACGCTGCCCTCCCGCACCCACGAAGAGGCCCGGCCGACGCGGGTGCTGCTCGTCGAGGACACCATCACCACCCGGGCGCTCGAGCGAAGCATCCTGGAGGCGGCTGGCTACCAGGTGGCGGTCGCGGTCGACGGCGCCGACGGCTGGCGCCTGCTGCAGGAGGAGGGAGCCGACCTGGTGGTGAGCGACGTCAACATGCCCCGCATGGACGGCCTCGCGCTGTGCGAGGCCGTGCGCTCCTCCAGCCGATTCCGGGAGTTGCCTTTCGTGCTGGTCACCTCCCTGGCCAGCGAGGAGGACCGCAGGCGCGGCGTCGAGGTGGGCGCCGACGCCTACATCGTCAAGGGGGACTTCGACCAGGGGCTGCTGCTAGAGACGATCGAGCGGCTCCGGTGAGGCCTCCCGAAACCCCCATTCGGGTGCTCGTCGCCGACGACTCCACCACCTCGCGGGAGCTGTTGGTGAGCCTTCTCTCCGCCGACCCCGCGATCGAGGTTGTGGGCCAGGCGGCCAACGGCGTGGAGGCGGTGGAGATGACGAGCCGGTTGCGTCCCTCGCTGGTGGTCATGGACATCCACATGCCGGTCATGGACGGCTTCGAGGCCACCAAGCGGATCATGATCGAGGCGCCCACCCCGGTCGTCATCGTCACCGGTGCCGCCAACGCCCGTGGGGTGGAGATGAGCCTGCGCGCCGTGCAGATGGGGGCCCTCACGGTGCTGCCCAAGCCCCCCGGCCCCGGCGATGGCGACTTCGAGGCCGCCTCTCGAAGGCTGGTGTCGATAGCCAAGGCGCTTTCCCAGGTGACCGTGGTACGTCGCTGGCGCAACAGGGCCGAACCGCGCGTGCCCGCCCATCCGCCAGCGCCGTTCGCCGGCGTGCCGGTGGAGGTGCTGGCCATCGCCGCCTCGACCGGTGGGCCGCCCGCGCTCTACCGCCTCCTCGAGGGCCTGCCGCGGACGACGCGGGTGCCGGTGCTGGTCGTGCAGCACATCTCCGAGGGCTTCGCCGCCGGCCTCGTCGCCTGGCTCGGATCTGGCTCGCCGCTGCCCGTGAAGCTGGCGGAGCACGGCGAGCCGCTCTTGGCCGGCATGGTCTACGTGGCGCCCGACGACCGGCACCTCGAGGCCGGTCCGCAGCGTCGGGTTCAGTTGTCGGAGGGGGCGCGGGTCGATGGCTTCCGGCCTTCGGCGACGGTGCTGTTCCGGTCGGTGGCGGCGGTCTACGGCGCCAGCGCCGCGGGCGTGGTGCTCACCGGCATGGGGCGCGACGGGCTGGAGGGACTTACCGAGCTGCGCCGGGCCGGTGGCCGCGTGCTGGCCCAGGACGAAGCGACCTCGGTCGTGTTCGGGATGCCGGGCGTGGTGGTCAAGGCCGGCCTGGCCGACGTGGTGGCGCCCGTCGAGGAGCTGGCAGCCGACCTTGCCGAGGCTGTGGGGAGATCCCGGTGACCAAGCGGGTGCTGGTGGTGGAGGACAGCCGCTCGCAGGCCGAGATGCTGCGCGCCGACCTGGAGGACGCGGGGTGGGACGTCGTAGTCGCCTCCGACGGCCAGGAGGCGCTGTCGCTGGTGGCCGGCTCCGGGTCCGCACCGGTCGACCTGGTGATCAGCGACGTCGTCATGCCCCGCATGGGGGGGTATGAGCTGTGCCGGGCGTTGAAGGCCGACTCCCGCCTGGCGGGGATGCCGGTCGTGCTCCTCACCTCTCTGAGCGACGCCGCCGAGGTCGTGAGGGGGCTCGAGGCGGGGGCCGACAACTTCCTCCACAAGCCCTACGACCGCGAGCACCTCGTCTCTCGGGTCGACTCGATCCTGGCCAGCCGGCGGGCCATTCGCGAGGGGGATGCATCAGCTGCCCTGGAGCTGTCGTTCCTGGGCGAGCGGTTCATCATCACCTCGGAGCGCCAACAGATCCTCGAGGTGCTTGTCTCGTCGTTCGAGGACCTGGTGGTTACCAACCGCCAGCTACGGGACCGGGAGGCGGAGCTGGCCCAGGCCCGTCGTGCGCTGGAGGTGGCGTTGGCGGAGGCGGTGGAGGCGACCCGTCTCAAGTCAGAGTTCCTGGCCGCCATGAGCCATGAGATCCGTACGCCGATGAACGGCGTCATCGGCATGTCGTCGCTGTTGCTAGGTACCGATCTCACGGCCGAGCAGCGGGAGTACGTCGAGACCGTCCGCAGCTCCGGCGAAGCCCTCCTCGGCGTCATCAACGACATCCTCGACTTCTCGAAGATAGAGGCGGGCAAGCTCCATTTCGAGCAGCTCGACTTCGATGTGCGCACGACGGTAGAGGAGGTGGCCGACATCATGGCGGCCCGAGCCGACGACAAGGGGCTGGAGCTGGTCGCCCTGGTCGAGCCTGACGTGCCGTCCATCGTGTCGGCGGACCCCGGCCGGCTCCGGCAGGTCCTCCTCAACCTGGTGAGCAACGCCACCAAGTTCACCGAGGAGGGAGAGGTGCGGGTACAGGTGGGCCACCAGGGCGACTACGAGGGTGATCGGGTCTTGCGCTTCGAGGTGGTGGACACCGGGATCGGCATGACGGAGAGCGAACAAGCCATCGTCTTCGAGACCTTCGTGCAGGCAGATGCCTCCACCACCCGCCGGCACGGCGGTACCGGGCTCGGTCTGGCCATCTCCCGGAAGCTGGTGGAGTTGATGGGCGGCGAGATCGGGGTCGAGAGCACGCCCGGCGTCGGCAGTCGCTTCTGGTTCACGGCTCGTTTCGGCCCGCCGTCGCAGGGAGTCGCCACCGCAACTGAGGGAGGGGAGGTCCGGGCGCTGCGGGGAGTGCGGGCCTTGGTCGTGGACGACAACGCGAGCGCCCGGGCCATGCTCGACCAGATCCTTTCGGGGTTCGCGATGCGCGTCGCCCGCGCCGGCGGCGCAGAAGAGGGCTTGGCCCTGTTGCGGGAGGCAGCCGGTGCGGGTGATCCCTTCTCCATCGCGATCATCGACGCGGAGATGCCGGGCGTCGGCGGTGTGGAGCTGTGCCGGTCCATTGCCGCGGACCCTGCCCTGGCGGAGACCCGCGTGGTGCTGATGTGCCCCGCCGGCAGCCGCTCGCGGCTCGAAGCTGAAGTGGGCGGCACCTATCCATGGGTGACCAAGCCCGTGCGGCGCCGGTCGCTGCAGGAACGGCTGGAGGCGGTGATGGGATCGAAGCGTTCCGCCGCCCCGCCCGCTCTTCAGCCCCGGCGCCGTGCCGCCGCGCCACCTGACGCGGGCGATCAGGCGTCGCTGGTGCTGCTGGTAGAGGACAACGTGGTCAACCAGAAGGTGGCGGGCGTGATGCTGCAGCGGCTGGGTTACCGGGTCAACGTGGCCACGAACGGGCTAGAAGCCGTCGACATGGCGAACCGGGCTCGCTACGAGGCGATATTGATGGACATCCAGATGCCGGAGATGGACGGGTTCGACGCCACCCGGGAGATCCGCAGGACCGAGACCTCGCGCACGCCGATCATCGCCATGACGGCCGGAGCCATGAAGGAAGACGAGGAGAGGTGCCGGCAGGCGGGGATGGACGACTACGTCACGAAGCCGGTGAGCCTCGACACGCTGGCATCGGTGCTCGACCGTTGGGCGCCCGCCAGGGACGGCTAGCCTCAGGGGCAATGGGCCAGCCGATCTCCGTCGTCCGCAAGCCCTCGCAGAAGCCCGACGTGGTCCGCTTCGAGATCAACCGCACCCTCACCGGCATGGGCCACGAGCGCTACGCCTCGGCGGCTGACGTCGCCGGCGACCGCCCGCCGGACGAGCTGGCCCGACGGCTCTTCGAGCGGGGGGGCGTGCGCAGCGTCCACATCTACTCCAACGTCATCACCATCGAGCTCGAACCGGGCGCCAAAGCCGACGGCTTCGAAGACGTGATCCGCGAGCTGTACATCCACTACCGCCCCGGCGTCGCCCCCTCCTTCACCCCCTAGCTGCTCGGACCGTGTCCTCCGACCCGTGGGCGGCGATCCTCGAGCGTCTGGACGATGCAGCGAAGCTGACGGGGCTCGACCCTGACATCCACGCGATGCTCCGTATCCCCCGGCGGGTGCTCGAGGTGGCGGTGCCGGTGCGGATGGACGACGGGCGGGTCGAGGTGTTCCTCGGCTGGCGGGTCCACCACGACACCACCAGGGGCGCGGCCAAGGGAGGCATCCGCTTCCATCCCGACGTCGACGCCTCCGAGGTGACCGCCCTTGCCGCGGGGATGACCTTCAAGACGGCGGTTCTCGGCCTCCCGTTCGGCGGGGGCAAGGGGGGCGTGCGCTGCGACCCGACGCGGCTGTCGCTGGCCGAGCTCGAGCGGCTGACCCGCCGCTACACCTATGAGATCTCGCCCCTGCTGGGCCCCGACAAGGACATCCCCGCACCGGACGTCAACACCGACGGCCGCGTCATGGCCTGGCTCTACGACACCCTCTCGATGACCCAGGGCAACGCCACGCCGGCGTCGGTCACCGGAAAGCCGATTTCGGTGGGCGGGACCCGGGGCCACGCCGGCGCAACCTCGGCCGGCGTGCTGCTCACCGCCCGCGCCGCCTTCAATGCCCTCGGCCTGCCCTTCGTCGGGGGCCGGGCCGTGATCCAGGGGTTCGGGAAGGTGGGGGGGCCGCTGGCCTTCCTGCTGGCCTCTGCCGGCATGCGGGTGATCGCGGTGGCAGACGTGCGCGGCGGCGTCTACAACCCGGGCGGGCTCGACGCCGGCGCGCTCTCCGACCACGTTGCCGGCACCGGCTCGGTGGCCGGCTTCGACGGCGGTGACCGCATCGACCACGAGGCACTGTGGAAGCTGGAGTGCGAGCTCTGCGTGCCGGCGGCGCTGGCCGGCGCCATCACCGAAGAGGTGGCCAGGTCGTTGGGGGCCAAGGTGGTGGTGGAGGCGGCCAACGGCCCGACCACGCCGGCGGCCGACCCGGTGCTCGACCAGCGGGGCGTGGTCGTGGTGCCCGACATCCTGGCCAACGCGGGCGGCGTGACCGCCTCGTACTTCGAGTGGGTGCAGAGCCGCCAGGGGATGGCATGGGAGGAGGACGAGGTGGCGGCGCGGCTGCGCTCGTACATGGACAACGCCTTCACCGCGGTGTGGGCCAAGGCCGACGCACTCGGCGTATCCATGCGCCGCGCCGCCTTCGCGCTCGCCGTCGAGCGGGTGGCCGAGGCCATCAGCGCCCGGGGCCTGTTCCCCTAGAACGGCGGAGCGGGGCCGGCCGGAATAGTTAGCCCGGCTAACGAGTTGGGTAAGCCGTGCAGGTGCCTACCGCCGCTCCCCCCGACGCCGACTTCGTGGCCGCCCTGCGGCTGGGTGTCATGCGCCTGGCCCGGCGGCTGCGCCAGCAGAGCAGCGACGGGGACGTGACGCCGTCACTGCTGTCGGCGCTGGCGACGGTCGAGCGGCTCGGCCCACTGCCGCTCGGGGAACTGGCCGCCGTAGAGCGGGTGCAGCCGCCCACCGTCACCAAGCTCGTGGCCCGGCTCGAGGAGCTGGGTTTCGTCGTGCGCGAGCCCGACCCGCAGGACCGCCGGGTGACGAAGGTGCGCGTCGCCGAGGGCGGCAAGCGCTACATCGCCCGCAGCCGCACCCGCAAGGACGCCTACCTGGCCGAGCGGTTGCAGCGCTTCACCGCCGAAGAGCAGGCCCTGCTGGCCCAGGCCCTCCCGCTGCTCGAGCGGCTGGCCGGCGAGGAGCCGCCGGCATGACGCGACTGGCCCGCCAAACCTTCGCATCCCTGTCGGTCCGCAACTACCGCCTCTACTTCTTCGGGATGCTCGTGTCGAACACCGGTACCTGGATGCAGACGGTGGCCGAGGGGTGGCTGGTGCTCAAGCTCACCGGCAGCGGCACGGCAGTCGGGCTGGCATTGGCCGCCCATTTCGTCCCGATGCTGCTGTTCGGCGTCTGGGGCGGGGTCGTCGCCGACCGGTTCGACAAGCGGCGGACGCTGCTGGTCAGCCAAGCCGTCCTCGCCGTCGTGGCCGCCGCTCTGGCCGTGGTGACGGTGGCGGGCGTGGTCGAGCTGTGGATGGTGTTCCTGGCTGCCTTTCTCAGCGGCTGTGCCACCGTCGTCGACCATCCCACCCGCCAGGCCTTCCTGAGCGAGCTGGTGGGGCCCGAGCTCCTGCCCAACGCGGTGGGGCTCAACAGCGCCATGTTCAACGGCGCCCGCCTGCTGGGCCCGGCCCTGGCCGGCGGCCTCATCGTGGTCGGGGGCACCGCCACGTGCTTCGCGCTCAACGCGGTGTCGTACCTGGCGGTGATCGCCGGCTTGGTGCGGATGCGGCCGGGCGAGCTGCACCGGGGCGCGCTGGCGGCCCGCGGCCGGGGACTGGCGCGAGCCGGGCTGCGCTACGTGTTCGCCTCCCGCCAGCTCCGCTCGACACTGGGGCTCGTGGCCATCGTCGGCACGTTCGCCCTCAACTTCACGGTGCTGCTTCCCTTGCTCTCGCGCTTCACCTTCGCCGCCGGCGCCGGCACCCTCGGCCTCCTGACGTCGGCCATGGGGGCGGGGTCGCTCGTGGGCGCCCTGACGGCCGCGGCCAGGAGCCGCCCCACCCCCCGCCTGCTGGTAGGGGCGGCCGCCGCCCTCGGGCTGGTCATGCTCGGCATCGCCTCGTCGACGAACTTGGTGGTCACGGTCGTCCTGTTGGCCTTGGCCGGCGGGGCCGCGATCACCTTCCTGTCCACCGCCAACTCGATGCTGCAGCTCGGTTCGTCCACTGAGATGCGGGGGCGCGTGATGGCTCTGTACCTGCTGGTGTTCCTGGGGAGCACCCCGATCGGCGGGCCCATCGTCGGCGCCGTGGCCGAGGCAATGGGGCCGCGAGCCGGCTTCGCCGCGGGTGGCGCGACCTCTCTGCTCGGGGCCCTCGCGGCTGCCGTCGGCCTCCTGCAGGGGCGGCGCCGACTGGCCAGGCGGGACGCCGCCGAGCGAATCGCCCAGCCCGACGAGACGCTGGCCGCGTAGCCCCCGCCGACCTAAAAGAGCCGGTGCGCTGGTAGCTTGAGCGGCGGCGGGCGCGATGGCGGAGGTAGGGATCCTCCGTCGACTGACAAGGAGGGCTCGTCATGCGCCATCGGCGCACGCTGTTGGGGGTCGGTGTCGCCGTCGCCGCTGCGATGGTCCTGTTGCCGGTGGGCGCGGCGTCCCCCGCCACTCTGAGCATCGACTCAGTCGGTGGGCAGACCGTCAAGAACGACAGGGTGGCAAAGCCGCTGTCGGGGCTGGTCGACGTGCGGGGGAGGGCGAGTCTGGGCGGCAGCGAAACCGCCGACCAGGCCCCGCTCCTGGCCGACGCCGGCGACAGCGCCTTCGTGGCCAAGGGGGAGAAGGCGACGCTCCTGGGTGCCGGCTTCGGTGGGACCGGGACTTACACCTTCGCGTGGTCG